>NZ_JBPQTP010000017.1:0-80760 GCF_051386395.1 Micromonospora sp. URMC 106 | reverse complement strand
CCCGGGGTGTGTGGGCGGCGACGGGCAGCTCGTCGAGGGGGAGGGGAGGGGTGGTTTCCTCGGCCGCCAGCGCGGCGACGGTGCGCAGGTCCCGCCGGTACGCCTCCAGCGTGTGGGGGGAGGGCTTGCGGGTGGCGCGGGCGGTCAGGAACTCCTCGATCAGACGCTCTACCGATTCGTCCTTTTTGTCATGCATAAGGACTATTATGCATGAATTTCGTGTTCGCCGGCAACGGCGGGAGAGGGGGAGACCGTGCGACGGTACGTGCTGACCGGTGCGCCCGGGGCGGGGAAGACGACCCTGGCCCACGCGCTGCGCCGTCGCGGGTGGAGCGTCGTCGCGGAAGCCGCCACCGACGTCATCGCAGCGGAGCAGGCGCGCGGCGTCGCCGAACCCTGGCGCGGGCCGGGTTTCCTCGACGCCGTGGCGAGCCTGCAGCGGCGACGCCGGGAGGAGGCCCGCACGCCCGGCCCGCAGATCCACGACCGGGCTCCGCTGTGCACCCTGGCGCTCGCGCGGTACCTGGGCCGCCCGGTCGGGGCGGTGCTCGCCGCCGAGATCACGCGGGCGCTACGGACGGGCGCCTACCAGCGCCCGGCGTTCCTCGTCGAACCGCTGGGCTTCGTGCGGCGCACCGCCGTACGAAGCATCGGCTACGCGGAGTCGCTGGCGTTCGCCCGCGTACACGAAGAGGTCTACCGGGCGCACGGCCACCAGCTCATCGCCGTGCCGCCGGGCCCGGTGGAGCTGCGGGTCGCGCTGGTGCAGGCGCACCTGGAGCGGCTCGCCGACCTGCCGGCGGACCGGTGTGAGGGAGGGCCCGATCCGAGCTACTTGACATAATGTACATTATCGAATGTCGGGACTGGCCCTGCGGTGCATGTCCCGTCGCTCCGGCAACTGCTCGAGACCGGCCGACTGGTAGGTGGCGACCGCGCCGACGTTGGCGCTCGGGGTGCACACGACCACGCTGGACGAACCCAACTCCCGGAGTGCGCGCGCCGCGGCGAGCGTGATCGCTCGGCCGTAGCCGTGACCGCGGTGTGCCCGGTGCACCCCCATCGGCTCGATCAGCCCCAGCCTGCCGTCGCCCGCCGACCACACCGCCACGGCCGCCACCGCCTCGCCCCGCTCGTCGCGCACGACCAGGCACCGCGCGTCGACGTACGGCGCACCTGCCGCCATCGCGTGCCAGCGCTCGTCGGTGAACGTCGACCCGTCGAACGACGCCCGCACGACCGCGGCCCACTCGTGCGCCTGTTCCGGGCCGATCACGTCGACCCGAACGCCGGGATCCGGCACGGGCGCGCCGAGGTCACGCCGAAGCGGCGTCCACGCCTCGTCGCTGTGCCAGCCGGCCTCGGCCAACAGACCCTGCAGCAGCGCACCCGTCGGCGCCTCGACGTACGCCGTGCCTTCGGGCAGCACGCCACGCTCGGGTGCCGAGACGTCCTCGACCACCTGCCGCGCCAACTCCTCGTCCCGCAACGCCTGCGGCGCGAACCCGATCCGTAGCAACTGCGCGCCATCCAGCAGCCCGACCGCCAGAACCTCCCCAGCCCGGCTCCAGGTCCGCGTCGCCTGCGCTGTCCGCTGCGCGCCGAACCGCCAGAACCACCCCAGGTCCCCCGGATGCAGCTGCACGGGCCCCGCGGCGTGCTGCCATCGCCGCAACACCCGCACCACGTCACCGAGCCCGTCGACGCCGGGCCCACCCATCTCGACCGCCATCGGGCGATCACACACCACCCACCGGCCCCGCACACCCGAATTTCGCGCCGGCAGGCGGTGATCGGCGTCGGGTACCGCCTGAACGAGGCGCAACCGCCGTTCGACGAACGCCGCTGTAGCGCTTAAGTATTAAGCTCCGTCGAGCATTGACTTGGATCTTTTGTTTCGCGAATGTATCCCATCAAGGAGCACACTCCCCTACCCCACCATCAGCGCACGGCGGGTTTCTTCCGAAGCCCTCACGGGGCGCGCGTGCGCCAGACGATCACACCTGAAGGGGTTCATCAATGCTGCCTGTTTGGCGACGCCTCGAGGCGTTGACGGCGGCGGTCCTCGCCGTCTCCCTACTAGACGTGACGCCTGCGGTGGCCGAGCCGCTGCCGGCCGTCACGGCCGGCAACTACGCCTACGATCAGGCGCCCAACGCCGGCGCTGGCACCGATGCCGGCCAGACCGGGTTGCTGCCGTTCGGCACCGGCGCGCTCGCCGACACCCAGACCACCACGCGGGCCCAGTGGGTGGGCGACGGGGTGGCGAAGTACAAGCAGGTCTCGGTGGTGCTGGATCTGCTGCGTGACCACCCCCTAGAGCACCTGAGGCTGGTCAGCAACGCACCCAACGCGTACTACGGCATCAAGAGCATCGGCGTTCGCGCCCGCGCGGAGGGCGAGGCGGACTACACGTCGCTCGCCGCGCGGCCGTGGTACGGCACGGCCAGTCCACTGCCGGCGGGCACGGCGCTGAGCAACACGCTCGCGGTGCCGATGAACGGGCACACCGCCCGCTTCGTCGTCGTCACTATCACGCGTCTGCACGAATACCAGCACATGGTGCTGAATGAGATCGCCGTGCATCCCGCCGGCGACCCGCCCGGGGGCAACCCGGGCCCACCGCTGAGCGCGGAGCAACTGCGGGCCGAGTTGGCGAAGCCGACGAAGCAGGTCCCCCGCCCCGGCATGGTCGACGTCGGCAACTACTACTTCGGGGTCACGCCGGACGACGGCGTGCCGGACTCCGTCGGCGGCGTCGTGCCGTTCGGCTACGGGGAGCTGTTCAACCGGGACGTGACCCGCAACGTCGGCTGGCGCGGACGGGCCGACGCACCGAAGAGCGTCGCGCTGGTGTTCGACCTGCTGCGCGACCATCCGCTCGACCGGATAAGGATCGTCGGCAACGCGCCCAACCAGTTCTGGGGTTTCGACGAGATCACTGTGACGTACCGGCCGGAGAGCAGCGAGACCTACCGGGTGGCCAGCCGAGGGGTGCGGGCGCGCACCGAGTTGAGCTACACGCTCGAGGTGCCGATGTCCGATCAGGTCGCGCGGTTCGTGCGGATCGAGGTCAGCCGGGTGAACCAGTACCTGCACATCCCGCTGTCCGAGGTGGAGTTCGCGGTCGGCGACGGTCCCGTCGGGCAGGACCCCGCCCCGCCGTACGGGGCTGCCCAGTTGCAGCGGGAACTGGGCCGCCACACCCGGATGGTGGACCGGTTCGGGCAGTACCTCTACCAGGACTGGCCCGGCAAGGTGACCTCGGCGGGGCAACTGCGGCAGGAGCACCGGCAGGAGTGGAGCCGGCTGAAGGACGTGACCGCGGACCGAGCCGTGCACGACCGGTACGGCGGCGTGAAGTCCCTGCCCAAGCAGCCGGCGGAGGGGTACTTCCGGCTGCGCAAGGTCGACGGGCGCTGGTGGTTCGTCACGCCCGATGGTCACCTGTTCCTGCTCAAGGGCGTCGACTCGGTCTCGCACGACGAGTGGGGTTACGGCACCCTCTACCGGAACGCGGACGGCAGCGCGCGCGACGTCTTCGACGGCCTGCCGGACCCGCAGCTCTATCCGGACGCGTACGCCGTGACCGACCGCGGGCACACGGTCAGCTTCGTCAAGGCGAACCTGATGGCGAAGTACGGGGACGAGTGGCGGCAGGACTGGCGCGAGGTCACCGGCCGGCGGCTGCTGGACTGGGGCTTCAACGGTCTGAGCAAGTGGGCTCGCGACCCGGGGCTGCGCATGCCGTACATCTCCCAGGTGACGGCGCCGCCGGATGCCGTCCGGGTGTTGTGGGCGATCGACCCGTTCGACCCGCGGTTCGGGGCGAAGCTCGACCGCCACACCGACATCAGGGCACTCAGGCACGACCCGTGGCTGATCGGCTACTTCTTCGACAACGAGCGCGGCTGGAACACCGAGGTCGTCAAGGAGGTGCTGCGGCGCGACGGCAGCCTGCCGGCGAAGCGGGCTTTCGTCGACTACCTGGCCGGGGCGTACGGGCATGACCTGGCGCGGGTCAACGCGTTGCTCGGCACCGACGCCGGGTCCTTCGAGGCGCTGGTCGCCACGCCGATCGACGTGGCGCGGGTGCCGTCCGACGACGTGCGGGGGTACGTCCGGCTGGCGTCGCGCACCTACTACACGGCGGTTCGCGCGGCGATCGTCAAGCAGGACCCGAACCACCTGTTCCTCGGCTCGGCCCTGGTGCCGACCTGGCACAGCAGTCTGGACTGGAACGTGGGCGGTATCGACCAACTCGACGCCGTGTCGTTGGATGTCTACAGCGACAGTGCGGCCTACCTGGCCGAGTACGAGGCGTTGGACAAGCCGGTGCTCAACCTGGAGTACTCGTTCAACACCTCGGACAGGGGGCTGCGCGCCATCAACGCCTCGGTGCGGGCGGGGAGCGTCGCCGAGCGCGGCCACAAGTACCGTGCCTTCCTGCAGGCGCAGGCCAAGAGCCCGGTGTTCGTCGGGTCGGGGTGGTTCGTGTACTACGACCAGGCGGTCACCGGCCGGCCCGGCGACGGCGAGAGTTACAACTTCGGCTTGCTCAACCAGCAGGATCAGCCGTACGGCGAGATGACGGACATCATGCGGGACACCAACCTGACGCTGGAGCTGGTGCACTATCACGGCACCAGCGACCTGACCGCGCAGATGTTGGCCGGCAGCATCACCCGGCTCGACAGGGTGGATCGGGGCGAGACCCGGCTGTCTCTTCCGGCGGTGCCGCAGGCGTTCCGGCTGGGGATCGTCTCGTCCAGCCACCCGGGCATCGTCGGCATCGACGGATCGGTCACGCCGGCCAGCCGGCGTACCAGGGTGACGGTCGTGCTGGAGGTCACCCGTGCGCGCGACGGCAGCGCGGCCCGGACCCGGCCGATCACGGTCTGGGTGCCCGGCGCGTGACCGGGTGACTGCCGGGCAGCACGGCGAAGGGGCGGCACCGCGCGGTGCCGCCCCTTCGTTTGCCTCTCAGGTCCGCGGCGGCGGTCCGGTGCTGCCGCGCGAGGTGAGCCGGGCGGGCTCCACCTCGGTGTGGCGCAGTTCCTCGCCGTGGATGAGCGCGAGCAGCATGCGCGCGGCGATGGCGCCCAGCGCGGGCACGTCCCGGCGCACGGCGGTGAGGGCCGGCCGGACCACCTGGGCCAGTTGCGAGTCGTCCCAGGCGACCAGCGACAGGTCGTCCGGCACCTTCAGCGCCATCTCCTGTGCCACGGAGAGTCCGGCCACGGCCATGATGTCGTTGTCGTAGATGATCGCGGTGGGTCGCTGGGCGGAGCTGAGCAGCTTGCGGGTGGCCCAGGCGCCCTCCTCGCCGGTGTAGTCGGTGTGCACGGTGGTGCAGCCGGAGAGGTGGAGCCGGTTGCAGGCGTCGGCGAACGCCCGGTCCCGGACCTTGGTGTGCACCAGGTCGGGCAGCCCGGCGACCCGGCTGATCCGTCGGTGCCCGAGAGCGGCGAGGTACTCCACCGTCTCGTGCACGGGGGCGCTCTCGTCGGTGCGGACCGAGGCGAGCGCGCCGAGGTCGGGTGGGCCGCCGATGACGACGGCGGGCATGCCCAGCGATTCGAGCACGGGGATCCGGCGGTCCGGTTCGCGTATCTCGACGATGATGGCGCCGTCGATTCGGCTCTCGGCCCACCAGCGCCGGTAGACCTCGATCTCGGCGTCCTCGTCGTCGGCCATCTGCAGCATCAGCGCGCAGGATCGGGGCTTGAGTGCCCCCTCGACCCCGCTGAACAGCTCCATGAAGAACGGCTCGACGCCCAGTATGCTCGGCGGCCGGGTCAGCACGAGCCCGATGGCGCCGGCGCGGGCGCCGGTCAGCGCGCGGGCCGCCACGCTGGGGCGCCAGCCGAGTTCGTCGGCGACCTTCAGGATGCGGGTCCGGGTGGCTTCGGACACGCCGGGCCGCCCGTTGAGCGCGTACGACACCGCGCCCTGGGACACCCCCGCGCGGCGGGCGATGTCCGCTATGGTCGGCCTTCTCATCGGCGCTTCCTGCTCATCGGTTGATGTACCGGATATGTCACCTGGATCACCCTTTGAGTCCGGTGAAACTTATGCCACGAACCATATGCCGCTGGAACACCAGGAACAGCAGCACCGGGGGCACGATGGCGACCAGCATTCCGGCGATGACCTGATTCTGCTCGGCTGTCTCCGCCAGCCGGGGCAGGGCCACCGCCAGCGGCTGCGCCTCAGTGTCCGCGATGGCGATCATGGGCCAGAGGAAGTCCTTCCAGGCGTCCATGATGGCCAGCAGTGACACCACCGCCAGGATCGGCCGGGACATCGGCAACACGATTCGCCAGCACAACCGCCACGGGCCGGCGCCGTCGACCTGGGCCGCCTCGTACAGCTCGCGCGGTAGGCCGTCGAAGAACTGCTTCATGATCAGCACGTTGAAGGCGTGCGCGCCGGCCGGCAGCCACACCGCCCACGGCGTGTTCACCAACGACAGGTCCAGCACGGTCATGTAGAGGGCGACCAGCGAGACCGTGCCCGGCACGAACAGCGTCGCGAGGATCCCCGCGTACACGATCCGGCCGTAGCGTGGCCGCAGTACCGACAGGGCGAACGCTCCGGTCGTGGCGACGACGAGCTGCACCGCCCACGAACCGCCGACCAGCACCACGGTGTTGAGCAGGTAGTGTCCGACGCGCAGCTCGGTCCAGGCGGTGGTCAGGTTCTCCCATTGCACCTGTGACGGCCACAGGCGCAGCGGTTCGACCAGCAGGTCCTGTGTCGGCGACAGGGCCGCCTTGGCGGTCCACAGGATCGGCCCGAGGCCGACCACCAGCGTCGCCGCCAGCAGCAGACCCTGCACCAGCCGCAGCGGCCAGCGCACCGCCGGGCGGCGCCGGTCGTTGGTCGAGACGATCCCCCGGCCGCCCTCGTGCTCGTCAACCCTGCTCATGGCGTCGCCTCCCTGAGCTGACCGATTCGCTCGCTCATGACTCAGCCCACCTCCTGGTCAGCCGCAGATAGATCGCCGACAGCACGCCGAGCAGGACGGCCAGCAGCACCCCGAGCGCCGCGGCCGCGCCGTAGTCGCCGTAGATGAAGGCGTACCGGTAGATCAGCAGGAGCACCGACACGGTCGAGTCCTCCGGCCCGCCGTCGGTGAGCACGAACGGCTCGGTGAACACGCGGAACGTGCCGATGATCTGCAACAGCAGCATCACCAGCAGCACGCCGCGCAGGTGCGGCAGCGTCACGTGCCACACCCGGCGCAGGATCGAGGCGCCGTCGAGCTCGGCGGCCTCGTAGAGTTCCGTCGGCACGGAGGCCAGGGCGGCCAGGTAGATCAGCACCGTGGAGCCGGCGCTCGCCCAGGTTGCCTCGAGCACCAGGCTGGGCATGGCGGTGGTGGTGTCCTGCAGCCACGGGTACGGGCCCAGCCCCACCGTGCCGAGCAGTTCGTTGAACAGACCGAAGTCCGAGTCGTAGAACCACTTCCACATCAGCACGGCGACCACCGGCGGCATCACCACGGGCAGGTAGACCAGGACACGGAACAGCCCACCGAAGCGGCGCACTTCCGACATCACCACCGCCAGCAGCACCGGCAGCGGGAAGCCCATGATCAGCGCCAGCACCACGAACCAGGTGGTGTTGCGCAGTGTGATCCACAGCAGTGGGTCGTCGAACAGTTTCGTGAAGTTGTCCAGTCCGACCCACTCGGCGGGGTCGACCAGGTTGGTCTGCTGGAAGCTCAGCAGCAGGCTGCGGGCGATCGGCCACCAGGCGAAGAGGCCGAACACCACCAGCGTGGGCGTCAGGAACGCCCACCCGGACCAGCCGGCGCCGCGGCGCCGGCCCGGTCGTGCGGCCCTTGACGGGCGCGGCGGGAGAGTCGCCGGTGCCGGCGACCCTTCCGCCGTGTGCGTCTGGTGTGTCTGCGCGGTCATCGGTTCACTGCTGTGCGCGCTCCAGCGCCGGCGCGACCTTCGCCTGCGCCTTACGCAGTTCGTCGTTCGGGTCGGCGTTCTGCCGGGTGAGCACCGCCTGCAGGGCGGTGTCGAGCGCGGCATAGAGCTCCTGGCCGGCCACCGGTGGCTCGGTGACGAACTCCTGGTTGGCGACGCCGGACTCGTAGGGCGCGAAGTTGGCCACGGGGACGTTGGCGTGCTTGCGCTCGGCCGTCAGGACGGGGCCCGCGATGGCCGGGCCGTAGAGCGAGACGTACGGGAAGCCGACCGGGACGTTGTCCTTGGCCTTGGCGGCGGCGACCTGCTCGGCGAACGCGGTGTCGTAGCGCGGCCGGAGGTGGTAGAAGTCGATCCACTTGACCGCTGCTTCCCGTTCGGCCTTGGTCGCCTTGGGGTTGACCACGGCCACCTTGCCGCCGAGCAGGGTGGCCGCCGTGCCACCGCTGGGCAGCGCGCCCATGCCGAACGCCTCGGCCGTGCCGCCGAACTGCGTCGCGAATTCGGTGTACGAGCTGGGCGTGGCGATCATCATGCCGACCTTGCCGGCGGCGAAGTCCTTGGCGATCTCGGCGGCGTTGCGCAGGTGCTGCGTGCCGATGGCGTTGTCCTGCCAGCGCATCGCCCGCAGCAGCTCCAGCACGGAGCGGGCCTGCGCGGTCTCGAGCGTGGCGACGTGCTTGCCGCCGCTGTCCTGTTCGAGGCGGCCGCCCCAGGTGTAGGTCATGGCGGTGAAGATCCAGCCGCCGGTGTTGTTGGTGGCCGGCATGGCGAATCCGGGTACGCCGGTGGCGCTGGAGATCGCCTTCGCGGCGGTGCGCACCTCGTCCCAGGTGCTCGGCGGCCGTTGCGGGTCGAGGCCGGCCTTGCGGAACAGTTGGCGGTTGTAGACCAGGCCCAGCGCGAACTGGCTCGTCGGCAGGCCGTAGACGTGGCCGTCCTGGCCGGTGGCCGGAGCCAGCGCCCGCTTGTCGAAGGCCGACGCGTTGGGCAGGGCCTGCGCCTCGGTGGTGATGTCGGCGATCTGGCCGCGCTTGATCAGGCCGGCCGGCTCGGTCAGCGGTACCTGCAGGACCGTCTCGAGTTGGCCGCCGGCGAGCCGGGCGGCGAACGTCTTCGCCTCCCATTTCGACTCGCTGGGTTCGATGTCGATGCCCGGGTTGGCCGATTCGAACTCGGCCACCCGGTCGAGGAAGTCCTGGCGCACGTTCTGCTGGGTGGTCGGCGGCATGTCACCGACGGTGATCTTTATCTTGCCTCCGGTCTCGCCGGAGTCGTTCGACGAGCATCCTGCGGCGGTGGCGAGCACGAGCGTCATGCTCACGCAACCGGCGAGGAGACCCGGGAGTTGCTTGCGCATCGGGGGCTCCGTTCGGGGCAGGTGGTCCTTCACGTGAGCGTCACTATCGATTAACACATTCGGCATGTCAAGGGTCAAGGTGAAGCGCCTAAGTAGGCTTCACGTCGCTTAAACGCCGTCTCGACAAGGGCGTTGACACCCGCGAAACGCGTCCTTAAGCTTCGGGACTTATTCGCTTAAGTTGCTCCGTCAGGTAGGGAGATCCGGTGAGCGCGTACCATCCGCTGCACGAGGGCTGGACCGTCACGGCAACGTCGTCGGGTCGTGACATCAGCGCCGTGCCGGCGTCCGTGCCCGGCTGCGTGCACACGGATCTGCTGGCCGCGGGCCTGATCGACGATCCCTACCGCGACGACAACGAGCGGCGGCTGGCCTGGATCGGGCACGAGACGTGGCGCTACGAGACGACCTTCGACTGGTCCGACGACGGATCGCAGCGCGTCGACCTGTGCTGCGAGGGGTTGGACACGGTCGCCACGGTGCGGCTCAACGGCGTCGAGGTCGGCACGAGCGCCAACATGCACCGCTCGTACCGCTTTCCGATCGGTTCGGTGCTGCGCGAAGGCGACAACACCCTGGCGATCACGTTCGACTCCGCGTACGCGTACGCCGAGGCCAACCGCGAACGGATGGGTGATCGGCCCGGACCGTACCCGCAGCCGTACCAGTTCATCCGCAAGATGGCCTGCAACTTCGGCTGGGACTGGGGACCGACGCTGGTGACGGCCGGCATCTGGCGCCCGATCGGGGTGCACTCGTGGAGCACCGCGCGGCTGGCGCAGGTACGCCCGATCATCACCTTCGACGGCGCCGACGCCGACGTGCGCGTGCACGTCACCGTGCAGCGGGCCGGCGAGGCGCCGCTGACCGTGACCGCCACGGTCGCGGACGTCTCCGGCGAGCTCACGCTTCCTCCCGGCGTCACCGAAGGGGTGCTGACCCTGCGGGTGACGCGGCCGGCCCGGTGGTGGCCGCGCGGCTACGGCGACCAACCGCTCTACCCGCTGACCGTCACCCTCGCGGACACCGGCGAGGTGTGGCGACGCGACGTCGGGTTCCGCTCGGTCGCGCTGGACACCTCGCCCGACGAGGACGGCGCCCGCTTCACGCTGCTGGTCAACGACGTGCCGGTGCTGGTCAAGGGCACCAACTGGATACCGGACGACTGCTTCCCGGCCCGGCTTACCCCGGACCGCATCGCCGAACGGCTCGACCAGGCGTGCGCCGCCAACATCAACCTGCTGCGGGTCTGGGGCGGCGGGTTGTACGAGAGCCGCGACTTCTACGAGGCCGCCGACCGACGCGGGCTGCTGGTGCTGCAGGACTTCCTGTTCGCCTGCGCCGCCTATCCCGAGGACGAGCCGCTGACCGGCGAGGTACGCGCCGAGGCGCGCGAGCAGGTGGCGCGGCTGACCCCCCATCCGAGCCTGGTCATGTGGCTGGGCAACAACGAGAACTTCCTCGGCCACGCCGACTGGGGTTGGCAGCAACCGCTGGGCGGGCGGACCTGGGGCGCCGGCTACTACCTGGACCTGTTGCCGACGGTCGTGTCCGAACTGGACGCGTCGCGGCCGTACTGGCCGGGCACGCCGTACTCGGGTGACCCGGCGATCCACCCCAACGATCCGACGCGCGGCACCGTGCACGTCTGGGACGTGTGGAACGAGATCGACTACACGGCGTACGCCCGGTGGCGGCCACGGTTCGTCGCCGAGTTCGGCTTCCAGGGCCCGGCGACCTTCTCGACGCTGCGCCGAGCCATCACCGGCCCGCTCGCCCCGGACTCCCCCGCGCTGCTGCACCATCAGAAGGCCGTCGACGGCGACGCGAAGCTGCGTCGCGGCCTGGGTGAACATCTGCCGGTCCCGGAGTCGTTCGACGACTGGCACTACCTCACCCAGCTCAACCAGGCCCGGGCGGTCACGTTCGGCATCGAGCACTTCCGGTCACTCGCGCCGTACTGCAGCGGCGCCATCGTCTGGCAGCTCAACGACTGCTGGCCGGTGATCTCCTGGGCGGCGATCGACGGGGACGGGCGCCGCAAGCCGCTGTGGTACGCGCTGCGCCGGGCCTTCGCCGACCGCCTGCTCACCATCCAGCCGCGCGACGGCGCGCTGGTGGTGTCCGCGCTCAACGACAGCGCCGAACCGTGGCAGGGGCAGCTGACGGTCAGCCGACTCAGCCTGACCGGCACACCCCTGGCGAAGGAGAGCGTCGACGTCACCGTCCCGGCGCGGGGCAACCTCGCGGTCGAGCTGCCGCACACCGTGTACACGCCCGCGCACGCCGCGGGCGAACTGCTGCTGGCCCAGCTCGGCGAGGCCCGGGCGGTGCGGATGTTCGCCGAGGACACCGACGCCGACTACCCGCCGGCCGAGTTCCACGCCACGGTCACCCCGGTGACCGGCGGCTACGACGTGACGGTCACCGCCCACACCATCGTGCGCGAGTTGGCGCTCTTCCCGGACCGGCTGGACCCGGACGCCACCGTCGACGACATGCTGACCACGCTGCTGCCCGGCGAGAGCGTGACCATCCGGGTCGGCAGCGACCGCCGGCTGGACGCCGCGGCACTCACCGCCTACCCGGTGCTGCGCTGCGTCAACGAGGAGCGGGCGCGCCGATGACCGCCGACCACCTGGCCGACCTGGACGCCCGCTACGACCCGCACGCTCGCATGCCGTGGTGCCACGCGAGCGGCCCCGGCTACCACACCCGCGTGCCCGAAGGCGCCCGCGCACACCAGACCCGGGAGGCCGCGGACTACGCGCTGGCCCTGCTGCGGCACGGCGCCACCGACCGGGTGGCCCGGGCCCACCAGGTGCTCGACGCGCTGCTCGACCTGCAGGTGACCGATCCGCTCGCCGATCACTACGGCATCTGGGGCTGGTTCCTGGAGGAGCCGCCGCAACAGATGCAGCCGGCCGACTGGAACTGGGCCGACTTCATCGGCGTCCGGCTGGCGCAGGTGCTCGCCGTACACGGTGGGCAGTTGCAACCGGCGCTGGCGGCGCGGGTACGCGCGGCGCTGCGGCACGCGGCGATGGCGATCTTCCGCCGCAACGTCGACGCCGGCTACACCAACATCGCCGTCATGGGCGCGGTCACCTGCGCCGCCGCCGGCGAGCTGCTCGACCTGCCACTGCTGCTCGAGTACGGTCGCGCCCGGCTGGCCGCCGTGCTGACGCTGCGGGAGCGGACCGGCGGGTTCACCGAGTACAACTCGCCCGCCTACCACCGCGTGGTAATCGAGGAACTAGAACGCGCCGCGCTGATCGTGGCCGACCGGGAGTGCCGCGACCTGGCCGAGCGGCTGCGAGCGCTCACCTGGGCGGCGCTGGCCGAGCGGTTCCACCCCGGCACCGGGCAGCTCGCCGGTCCGATGAGCCGCGCCTACCACGACTGGCTGCAGCCCGACCTGGTCGACTACCTCGCCGCGCGCACCGGCGCGGCCATCACCGCCCGCACCCGGCAGGCCGGCAGGCCAGCCACCGACCTGGTGCCGCCACTGCCGTGCCCGGCCGACGTCGCGCCGCGTTTCCACGCCCTGCCCGCAGCACCGACGCAGCTGCGCACCCGCTTCAACGAGCAGACCGGCGGCGTCACCTGGCTGACCGACGACGCCTGCCTCGGCTCGGCCGACGAGGAGTTCGCCTGGACCCAGCGCCGCCCCCTGCTCGGCTACTGGCGCACCAGCGAGGACCCCGCGGTGCTGCTGCGTGCCCGGATGCTGCTGGACGGGCACGACCTGAGCGCGGCCTGGTGCCGCCAGGCCCAGGACGGCCCGCGGGTGCTGTCGGCGTGGTGGCTCAGCTACGACTCCGGCGACTTCCACCCCGCACTGGACAAGCCCGCCGGCAGCATCTTCACCCTCAACGACCTGCGGTTGGCGATCTGTCTGCGCGGCCGGGGCGTCCACGGGGCCGACCTCGGCGGCGGCCGCTTCGTGCTGGCCGCCGGAGGGTGGAGCGCCGTCGTGCACACCGTCGCCGCCACCTTCCTCGGTGACGAGGTCACCTGGCAGGTCGACAACCGCGACGGCGAGGCCCGGGTCGAGGCGGTGCTGCACCGCGGCGAAGCCCGCCAGGTCGACTTGCACACCGCCACCCTGCACGCCGGCTTCGCGATCGAGCTGGTGCCCGCCGGCTCCACCCCCGCCCCCCACGAGTTGCTGCACGCGCGCGGCGAGGTCGAGCACCACTGGCGGTGGGGTGACCTCGCGGTGCGCGTGCCGGCGCTGCCCACCCCGTTTCCACGGAGTTGACCATGATCCGAGTAGCCATCGTCGGCACCGGCGGCATCGCCGCCAGCTGCCACATCCCCGCCCTGCGCGCCGAGGCCCGACGCGCGCGGGTCGTCGCCGCCGTCGACGTCGACCAGGACCGGGTCAAACGCTTCTGCCACGAGCACGAGATCCCCGCCAGCTACGCCGACCTGGGCGAGATGCTGCGCGCCGAGCAGCCGGACCTGGTGCACCTGTGCACCCCGCCGTCGGCGCACGTCGAGCAGGTCACCACGTGCCTGCGCGCCGGCGTGTCGGTGTGGTGCGAGAAGCCCGTCTGCCTCTCTCTGGCCGAGTACGACGCGATCACCGCCGCGGAGGGCGCGAACGGCCCGTACGCCAGCGTGGTGTTCCAGCACCGGTTCGGCTCCGGCGCCCGGCACCTGCGCCGGCTCGTCGCCGACGGCACGCTCGGCCGGCCGCTGGTGGCCCAGTGCGTGACCGCCTGGTTCCGCGACCAGGCGTACTACGACGTGCCGTGGCGCGGGCGGTGGGACACCGAGGGCGGCGGGCCGACCATGGGACACGGCATCCACCAGATGGACCTGATGCTCTCCGTGCTCGGCGACTGGACCGAGATCCGCGCCATGGCCGGCCGACTCGAACGCCCGGTGCAGACCGAGGACGTGTCCGTGGCGGTCGTCCGCTTCGCCGGCGGCGCCATGGCGTCCGTCGTCAACAGCGTGCTGTCGCGGCGCGAGGAGAGCTACCTGCGCTTCGACTTCAGCCGGGCCACGGTCGAACTACGCCACCTGTACGGCTACCGCAACGCCGACTGGAGCTGCACGCCGCCGCAGCTGTGGCAGCCCGAGGACGACGAGCCCAGTTCGCACAGCGCCCAGCTCGCCCGGCTGCTCGACAGCCTGGAGCGCGGCGAACGACCGCCGGTCAGCGGCCACGCGGGCCGGCAGGCCCTCGAGCTTGTCACCGGCCTCTACGCCGCGGCGTTCACCGGCGAGGCGGTACGCCGCGCGGACCTCGGCCGCGACCATCCCTTCTACCACCGGCTCAACGGAGGCACGACGCTGTGAAGGACACCGGCACGGAACTGATCGCCGAACTGTCGGGCGTCGAGGTGTTCCGCTACGTGTACCGGCCGGACACGCCGGTCAGCGAGTCACCCAAGCCGTACTTCCATCCGATCCGGACGCTGGCGTCGGACGTGGTCACCGCCTACCGGCCGCACGACCATCGCTGGCACAAGGGCATCCAGATGACCGTGTCGCACCTGTCCGGCGAGAACTTCTGGGGCGGCGGCAGCTACGTGCACCCGGACGGCTACGTCGACCTGCCCAACAACGGCACCATGCGGCACACCGGCTTCAGTGCGCTGGGCCCGGACGGGTTCACCGAGACGTTGGCCTGGCACACTCAGGCCGGCGAGCACTGGGTCGACGAGCGGCGCGAGATCGCCGTACGCCAACTCGACGCCAGCGCCTGGCTGATGTCGTTCCACACCGACATTCGCAACGTGCACACCGGGGCGCTGCGGTTCGGCAGCCCGACCACGCACGGTCGGCCGATGGCCGGTTACAGCGGCCTGTTCTGGCGCGGCCCGCGCGCCTTCACCGACGGGGAGGTGCTCGCCGACGCCGACCGGTCCGGCCCGCGGCTCATGGGCGAACAGTCGGCGTGGCTGGCGTACGCGGGCCGCCACGACGAGGTCGACCGCTGCTCCACCCTGCTGTTCGTCGCCGCGCCCGGCACCACCTGGTTCGTGCGGACCACACCGTTCCCGGCGGTCAACCCGTCGCTGGCCTTCTTCGAGGAGGTCACGCTGGCCCCCGACGAGACCCTGTCGCTGGCCTACCGGATCGTGGTGGCCGACGGCGCGTGGGACCGCGAGCGGATCGAGTCGTGCCTGGCGGAGCTGCCGTGACCGGGAGCCTGCCGGGCGGCGTGGGCGTCTCGGCGCTGCGCGTCTACGACTGGCCCGCCGCGGACGGGCTCTGCGGCGGCACCCCGCACATGCACCTCGCCTGCGCGGAGGCGTACTTCGTCACCGGCGGCACCGGGGCGGTGCAGACGCTGACCTGGACCGGCTTTAGGGAGACGCCCCTGTCACCGGGGACGTTGCTGCACTTCGGCCCCGGTACGGTCCACCGGCTGGTCAACGGCGACGGCACGCTGCGCCTGGTCGTGATCATGGCGAACAGTGGCCTTCCGGAGGCCGGCGACGCGGTGCTGACCTTCCCGCCGGCGATCCTGGCCGACCCCGGGGCGTACCGCCAGGCGGCGCGGGCCGGCACGCCGGAGCAGGCCCGGCACCGGCGCGATCTCGCCCTCGAAGGGTTTCGGCTGCTGCGCGGCGGCGGCCAGGCGGCTCTGGCCGAGTTTCACCGGGCCGCCGCCGGTCTGGTCGCGCCGCTGCTCGACGACTTCGAGAGCCGGTGGCGCGGCGGCGCGCTGGCCGCCGCCGAGCTGACCGGACACCGCCTCGACCGGTTGCGCCGCGGTGATGTGAGCCATCTGCGGGAGGCCGAGGTCGTCACGACGCCCGCGCGGGTGGCACTCGGCATGTGCGGCAACCTCGACCGGTATGAGTGAGCAGCCACGGCAACCCGAGGCCGCGCGGAAGCACTTCAGGAAGACAACCTGGCAGCAAGGAGAGGGAAAAGCCGTGATCTCAAGACGCACACTCATCGCCGGGGTCCCCGTGGTGGCCGCGGCCGCCGCCTTCCCGGGGGCAGGCTCTGCCCTGGCCGCCGGGACGGAGTCGTTCGGCGAGGGCAACTACTACTTCGCGGTCGCTCCCGACGACGGCACGCCTGTCGACCGCTCGGGTGAACTCATTCCGTTCTCGCGCGGGGCACTGTTCGACCGCGACGCCACGGGAGTTGTCGGCTGGCGCGGAGGCGCCACCGCGCCGAAGACCGTCTCCATGGTCTTCGACCTGCTCAACGACTACCCGCTGGATCAGATCAAGGTCCTCAGTACCGCGCCGAACGACCTGTGGGGATTCGACGAGATCACGGTCACCTACCGGCCCGAAGCCAGCGCCACCTACCGCATCGCGGCCCGCGCGACCCGTGCCCGCACCGAGCTGGACTACCAGCTCACCGTGCCGATGAGCGGCACGACCGCGCGATTCCTGCGGATCGAGTTGCTCCGCAACAACCAGGGGCTGCACATCCCGCTCAACGAGATCCAGCTGGTGCTCGGCCCGGGCGAGCCGGGCCAGAATCCGGCTCCGGCGGCGAGCATCGACGGCATGCGGCAGGAGCTGTCCCGTTACACGCGGCTGGTCGACCGCTACGGGCAGTACCTGTACCAGACCTGGCCCGGCAAGGTCACCTCGGACGCGCAGTTGCGGGCGGAGGCGGCGCGGGAGGAAGCCAGGCTGGCCGGCGTCGAGTTCGACCTGTCCAGGTACGACCGCTACGGCGGCCTGCGGCAGCTCGGCAGGCACGGCGCGACGGGCTACTTCCGGCTGCAGAAGGTCGACGGCCGGTGGTGGTTCGTGACTCCCGATGGTCACCTGTTCTTCCTCAAGGCCGTCGACGCGCTGTCCGAGGAGGAATGGGGCTACGGCACGCTCTACCGCAACGCCGACGGAAGCCTGCGCGACGTGTTCGACGAACTGCCCGACCGGGGCCGCTTCGCCTCCGCGTACGCCGTCGTCGAGAACGGGCTGCACACCGTCAACTTCGTCAAGGCCAACCTGATGCGCAAGTACGGCGACGACTACAAGGCGAAGTGGCGGGACATCACCCGGCGGCGCATGATCGACTGGGGTTTCAACGCGCAGGGCAAGTGGCGCCGCGACGCGTCGATCGTCATGCCCTACATCGAGCGGGCACCCACACCGTCCGACGTGGTCAAGGTGCTGTGGGGCATCGATCCCTTCGACCCTGAGTTCTCCGCCAAGCTCGACCGCGCCTTCGACGCCTTCGGCCTGGCCAAGTTCCGCAACGATCCCTGGCTCATCGGCTACTTCTTCGAGAACGAGCGGGGGTGGAACCGGGACGTGGTGGCGGCCGTGCTGCGGCTCGACTCGTCGCTTGCCGCCAAGCAGGCGTTCACGCGGTACCTGGCGGCGACGTACGACGACGACCTGGCGCGCGTCAACGCCATGCTGGGCACCGCGGCCCAGTCGTTCCGGGCGCTGGCCGACGTGGTCATCGACGTCGACCGGGTGCCGGACAGGGACGTCAAGGCCTTCATCACGCAGGCGTCCAAGACCTACTACCGCAAGGTGCGCGACGCCATCCAGCGCCACGACCCGCACCATCTCTTCCTCGGATCGTGCCTCGTACCCACCTGGCGGACCAGCCCGGAGTGGAACGTGGGCGGCGTCGACTACCTCGACGCGATCTCGTTCGACTGGTACTCAGACAACGCCGACTACCTGCGCCAGTACGGCGTCCACGACAAACCGATCATCAACCTGGAGTTCTCCTTCTGCCATCCCGATCGCGGGCTCACCTCCCACAACCCGACCATCACCGCGACCAGCATCGCCAACCGGGGCGAGAAGTTCCGGGACTTCGTGCGGGCACAGGCCGCCAGCCCCGTGTTCGTCGGATCGGCGTGGTTCGTCCACTACGACCAGGCGGTCACGCGGAAACCCGGCTCCACCGAGGCGTTCAACATGGGCCTGATCAACCAGCAGGATCAGCCCTACCATGCGATGACCGACATCATGCGCGAGACCAACCGCGACCTGGAATCGGTGCACCAGCGAGGGGCAGGGTGGCGAGCGGGGTGACGGCTAGCGGCGTGACCGCCGGGCTGCGGCAGAGCCGCGACGGGCACCCGGCCTGGTGGGGGTAGACCCGCCCGCGCGGGACGTGGCGGGGCGGGCATGACCGCTCCGGAAAGGTCGACGAGGTTCGCTTTGCCTCGTCGACCTGTCCGAGGCGGGTCATGCCCGCGCTGCCCTCATCGCCGTCGACGCCACCGCGCGAGCCGGGCGCCCCGCGGCGATCAGCCGAGCCAGCGGCCGTCGCGCATGAGGACGCGTCCCCGCATCTCGTTCGCCTCCCGCCAGGCCTGGACGCGCCACGGCCGGATCAGGAAGTACTGGTAGGGCTCGTCGAGTTCGCGCGGGTCGAACCCGGTCCTGGCCGCGAACGCGTCGCCCGTGTCCGGGCCGAGGTCGGCGACGTCCACCGGCTCGGCGGTGCCGTCGACGATGACGACGTCGCGGGTCGGTCCGAGGCTGAGTCGCACCCGGCCGTCCGCCAGCAGGTTGCGGCCCGTGATGGAGGCACGCGGCGTCGAGATGAGGAACGCGGTCCCGTCCCACAGGTACGACAGCGGGATGAGGTGGACGCCACCCGGGGAGCCCGACGTCGCGACCCAGAGATCGACGTCGCCCTCGAGTCTCGCGCGGGTGTCCCGCAGCCTCTCCTCAAGCCCACGCGGCGGCGCGTCCGTCATGCTTCCTCCAGTCACGTCGTGCAAAGAGCCCTTCCCCGCGGGTGGGGCTGCGTCGGTCATCGGTCGGTCCGCCCGGCGGCCGTCTCGTGATCGGCGGCCGGGCGGGGCTGGCAACAGTGACACATCAGGCGTGGGCGCCAGCGAGGCGGCCCGCCGTGCGGCTCGGCCGGGGGCCGGGCCGGTGTCGTTCCTCGCCGAGGCCGGCGGCCCTCCCGACCGCGCCGTGGAGGGCTTGTCCGACACCGCCGTAGCCCACCGCCGCAGCTCCCGTCGCGCGGGCTGTCTCGGCCCAGGTGCCAGGCGGCACGCCGACGAGCTCGGTGAAGCGGGTGCTGAAGGTGCCCAGCGACGCACAGCCGACCGCGAAACACACCTCCGTCACGCTCAGGTCCCCCCGACGCAGCAACGCCATCGCCCGCTCGACCCGCCGCGTCATCAGATACGCGTACGGCGACTCCCCATAGGCCAACCGGAACTGCCGACTCAAATGCCCAGCCGACACGCTCACCCCACGAGCCAACGCCTCGACATCCAACGGCTGCGCAAACTCCCGATCAATGCGATCACGCACACGACGCAACCGCACAAGGTCACGCAGCCGCTGCGCGGCGGTGCGTGCGCGTGCCCATGAGGGGTGGCACATGGGAAACTCCTCCTCGTCGATGTTCGCGAGCACCCGGGTTGCCTGGCGGGGTGGGTGGCGAGGTGCTCGATGCGGAAAACGCCCCCCCTCGGCGGGCGCAGCATCGCCGTGCTCGCGATGTCGGTCGCCGAGGAGGTGGTCGAAGGGGGCGGCCTGGAGGCGCTGGCCGCCGGGTTCCTCGCCGGTGGGCGCGGCGCCGGCCGAATCGGTGACGGCTCAGCGAAGCTCCTGGATGCGGACCAGGTTGCCCGCGGGATCGCGGAAGGCGCAGTCACGCACGCCGTACGGCTGCTCGGTCGGCTCCTGGACGACCTCGACGTCGTCGCCCTGCAGCTTCTCGAAGGTGCCGTCGAGGTCCGGGGTGGCCAGCAGGATCCAACCGTAGGTGCCCTTGGCCATCATCTCGACGATGGTGCGGCGTTCGTCCTCGGTGATGCCGGGGTCGGCGGCCGGCGGCGCCAGGAGGATGGACGTGCCGGGCTGGCCGACGGGGCCGACCGTGATCCAGCGCATCTTGCCCTGTCCGACGTCGCTGCGGACCTCGAAGCCGAGGGCGTCGCGGTAGAAGGCCAGGGCCGCGTCCGGGTCGTCATGCGGCAGGACGCTCGTGTGGATGGTGATGTCCATGACGATCAGGCTAGGTGTGGCTCCGGGCCCGGGCTTCTCGAATCCTGATCGATCTGACCGACCGCTTCGGCGCTGGTCGGGGTCGTCGCCGGGTCAGTGCCAGTCGCTGATCTTCACGTCGCGCGGGTCGGGGGCGCCCTCGCCGGTCTCGAGGAACTGCTTGAGGCTCATCAGGAAGACGGCCCACTTGGTGCTGCAGTGGTGCATGAACTCGACCGGTTCACGCCAGCCCTCGTGCGTGAACAGCACGATCGTGTAGTCGCCGTCCTGACGCAGGTCCCACCGCACGCTGGTGCCGATCCACTCCTGCGGTCCGTCCACGACGTCCCAGCGGACGAGCCGGCCCGGGTCCAGCTCGGCGACCTTCATGTCGAACCCGCCCGCGGCGAACCGGAACTCGATCACACCGCCGAGGTCGGTCGCCCCCGACGTCTTCTCGGTCCACCAGCCGGACAGGCCGTCCAGGGTGGTGAGCGCGTCGTACACCTGCTCCGGCGAGGACTGCTCGACGCCGATGCGGTGGAGGATTTCTGCCATCTCCGTGCCCCTCTCTACCGCTTCTCGGTGTTCGTGTCCGTGCCGCGCTGGACCGCCTCGGCGATGCGCTTGATGCGCTGCAGACGGGAGTCCCAGGCGGCGCCGACGTCGGCGAGTTGGGCGACGGCGCGGGCGAGCTGGGCGTGGTCGACGTGGAACTGCTTCTCGCGGCCGGCGGTGCTGGCGTGTACCAGGCCGACCCGGTCGAGGACGACGAGGTGCTTCGCCACCGCCTGACGGGTGACCGGCAGGTGCTGGCTCAGGCTGGTTGCCGTCGCGGTGCCTTCGCTCAGCAGCAGGTCGAGCATCCGGCGTCGGGTCGGGTCGCCGACCGCCGACCAGAGGTCGTCGTCCACCGTCACGCTCACGCGTTCGCTCCGACCCTCGCGGCGTAGGCCGGCAGCCGCGGCAGGTAGAAGTCCCAGCCGGTGACGTGTGCGGCGTACTCGGCGGCGGCCTTCGCCTCGTCCCAGCCGCGCTCACGGAAACCGGTCTCGGTCATCCGCAGCAGCGTCCCCGTGCCGGCGGGCTCGATCTCGAAGACCACCAGGAACGAGTTGCCCGGGGCTGCGGACTCCCCCTCCTCGTGGGTCCAGCGGAAGGAGAAGAGCCGTGGCGGCACGGCGTCGACGACCGCGAACTGCACCCAGGTGCCGTCGCGCGAGCAGTCCCCGAAGCCGATGCGCCCCGCTCCCCCGGGCACGGCGGGGAACTCCGCCTCGTCCGGCCACCACTCACGCAGGTGCTCCGGGCTGCTCACCACGTCGAAGACGACCTCGGGTGAGGCGTCGATGTGGATTTCCCGCTCGATGGTTCCTGATTCCATGCTCGCCACCTTCTGCAACGTTTGGTTGCGCATCACGCTAACCGACGGGCGCGCGATGCGCAACCATTGGTTGCGCGAGCGTGTGGCTCGGGATGGACAAGCCCGACGGCCGGTCAGGTGCCGACGTAGGCCGCGAGGTGCTCGCCGGTCAGGGTGGAGCGGGCGGCGACGAGGTCGGCGGGCGTGCCCTCGAAGACGATCCGGCCACCGTCGTGGCCGGCGCCCGGCCCGAGATCGATGATCCAGTCGGCGTGCGCCATGACCGCCTGGTGGTGCTCGATGACGATGACCGACTTGCCGGAGTCGACGAGCCGGTCGAGCAGGGCGAGGAGGTGCTCGACGTCGGCGAGGTGCAGGCCGGTGGTCGGCTCGTCGAGGACGTAGATGTCGCCCTTCTCCGCCATCTGGGTGGCCAGTTTGAGCCGCTGCCGCTCGCCGCCGGACAGCGTGGTGAGCGGCTGGCCGAGGCTGAGGTAGCCGAGCCCCACGTCCGCGAGCCGGTCGAGGATCTTGTGCGCGGC
The DNA here is from genome assembly GCF_051386395.1 of Micromonospora sp. URMC 106. NCBI lineage: Bacteria > Bacillati > Actinomycetota > Actinomycetes > Micromonosporales > Micromonosporaceae > Micromonospora > Micromonospora sp. URMC 106. The sequence continues at coordinate 58,639 of NZ_JBPQTP010000017.1, read as the reverse complement.
CGGGGTTCGTGCGTCGCCGTCGGAGAAGAACTTCTCGGCCTCGCTCACCGACATCGCGAGGACCTCGGCGATGTTCCGGCCGCCCAGCGTGTATTCCAGAACCGACGCCTGGAACCGCTTGCCCTCGCACTCCTCGCAGGTGGACTCGACGGTGGCCATGACACCCAGGTCGGTGTAGATGACGCCGGCGCCGTTGCAGGCGGGGCAGGCGCCCTCGGAGTTGGAGCTGAACAGCGCCGGCTTCACGCCGTTGGCCTTCGCGAACGCCTTGCGGATGGGGTCGAGCAGGCCGGTGTACGTGGCCGGGTTGCTGCGTCGTGACCCGCGGATGGCGCCCTGGTCGATGACGACCACGCCGTCGCGGCCGGCGGCGGAGCCGTGGATCAGCGAGCTCTTGCCGGAGCCGGCGACGCCCGTGAGTACGCAGAGCACCCCGAGCGGGATGTCGACGTCCACGTTCTGCAGGTTGTGGGTCGACGCACCGCGGATCTCGAGGGCGCCGGAGGAGGAACGCACCGACTTCTTGAGGGTGGTCCGGTCGTCCAGGTGCCGCCCGGTGAGCGTGTCGCTGGCCCGCAACCCCTCGACGGTCCCCTCGAACACCACCTCGCCGCCCTCGGTGCCGGCACGCGGGCCGAGGTCGACGACGTGGTCGGCGATCGCGATCACTTCCGGCTTGTGCTCGACGACCAGCACGGTGTTGCCCTTGTCGCGCAGTTGCAGCAGCAGGTCGTTCATCCGCTGGATGTCATGGGGGTGCAGGCCGATGGTGGGCTCGTCGAAGACGTACGTGACGTCGGTCAGCGACGAGCCGAGGTGCCGGATCATCTTGGTGCGTTGGGCCTCTCCCCCGGACAGGGTGCCGGCCGGCCGGTCCAGCGAGAGATATCCCAACCCGATCTCCGTGAACGAGTCGAGGAGGTGTTGCAGCCCGGTGAGCAGTGGGGCGACCGACGGCTCGTCGAGGCCCCGGATCCATTCGGCCAGGTCGCTGATCTGCATCGCGCAGAGGTCGGCGATGTTCTTCCCCTTGATCTTGGAGGATCGGGCCTCCCCGCTGAGCCGGGTGCCGTCGCATTCGGGGCAGGTCGTGAACGTCACGGCCCGCTCCACGAAGGCGCGGATGTGCGGCTGCAGGGAGTCGACGTCCTTGGCCAGGAACGCTTTCTGGATCTGCGGGATGAGTCCCGCGTACGTCAGGTTGATGCCCTCGACCTTGATCTTGGTTGGCTCCTTGTGGAGCAGGTCGTGCAGCTCCTTCTTCGTGTACTTGCGGATCGGCTTGTCGGGGTCGAACATGCCGCCCTCGCGGAAGATCCGGCCGTACCAACCGTCCATGCTGTAGCCGGGGACGGTGATGGCGCCCTCGTTGAGAGACTTGCTGTCGTCGTACAGCTGGGTCACGTCGATGTCGTTGACCGAGCCCATGCCCTCGCAGCGGGGGCACATGCCGCCCAGGCGGGTGAAGGTCGCCTTTTCCGTCTTCGTCTTGCCGGCGCCGCGCTCGACGGTGATGGCGCCGCTGGCCTTCACGGAGGGGACGTTGAAGGAGTACGCGTTGGGTGGGCCGATGTGCGGCTGGGCGAGTCGGCTGAACAGGATGCGCAGCATCGCGTTCGCGTCGGTGGCGGTGCCGACGGTGGAGCGCGGGTTGGAGCCCATCCGCTCCTGGTCGACGATGATCGCGGTCGTCAGCCCCTCCAGCCGGTCGACCTCGGGCCGCGCCAGTGTCGGCATGAACCCCTGCACGAAGGCGCTGTAGGTCTCGTTGATCATCCGCTGCGACTCCGCGGCGATCGTGCCGAACACCAGCGAGCTCTTGCCCGAGCCGGAGACGCCGGTGAAGACGGTCAGCCGGCGCTTGGGGATATCGACGCTGACGTCCTTGAGGTTGTTCTCGCGCGCGCCGTGCACGCGGATCAGATCGTGGCTGTCGGCGACGTGCGGCGCAGGCGATTGCGTGTCGGTCGTCGTGGCCATGCTCATCGTGTCTCCCTCTGTGAGGCGGGACCGCTCTGGCGGTCCCCGTCGGCGTCGCCTGGCTCGATCTGTCCAGCGTCGAGCAGTATGTTTGGTTCCCTGCGGCTACCCTGCCGGACGGCTCGGCGCAGCTCGTTGCGGCGGTGGATGGCCGGGGGCGGCGTCCGCGTCGCGGGCGCGACGATCGTAGGGCTCACGGCGGTCACGCTAGGCGCGGCCGCGTGAGCGGCGCTTCTTGATTCCTGACCGGTCTCGTCACCTGCTTTTCGACGCACGGCGGCAGCTCCGCCGCCGCGCGGGCCGTCTGGGCCCGGTAGGTGCTGGGCGGCACGCCGACGAGTTCGGTGAAGCGGGTGCTGAAGGTGCCCAGCGACGCACAGCCGACCGCGAAACACACCTCCGTCACGCTCAGGTCCCCCCGACGCAGCAACGCCATCGCCCGCTCGACCCGCCGCGTCATCAGATACGCGTACGGCGACTCCCCATAGGCCAACCGGAACTGCCGACTCAAATGCCCAGCCGACACGCTCACCCCACGAGCCAACGCCTCGACATCCAACGGCTGCGCAAACTCCCGATCAATGCGATCACGCACACGACGCAACCGCACAAGGTCACGCAGCCGCTGCGCGGCGGCGGATGTGCTGCTCACCGTGCGATCGTAGTCGCGCTAGGCTTCGTGCGCCGTCAGCGTCCCACCTCGCGCCGCGTCCGGCCCGGGCCCGGCGCGCCCCGCGGGCGGGACGGCCGGCCGGCGCGCGAGGGTCAGCACGCACACCAGGCACAGGGCGGCAGCCGCCACGAGCGTCGGGCGGCCGCCGAGGTGAACGGCGGCGGAACCGAGCGGAATCGCCAGCGCGACCGGACCGAACATCGCGGTGTTGGCGGTCCCGGACACCCGGCCGAGCATCGCCGCCGGCGTGTGCGTCTGCACCGCGGTCACCGCGGCGACCAGGGCCCAGGGCAGGCCGACGCCGGCGAGCACCGAGGCGGCGACGGTGCCGGGCCACCAGGGCAGGCACCGCACCAGGCAGCTGGCGGCGAACAGCGTCGTGCCGGCGACGCCGACGGTGACCGGACCCCACCGGGCGATGAGCCGGCCCACGACGAGGCCCCCGAGGACGGACCCGACGCCCTGCGCGCTGAGCAGCACGCCGAGGAACGTGGTCGGCAGGCCCAGGTCGATGGTGACGACCGCGTAACCGGCCGCCGTGGTGAAGCCGGACATGGCGATCGACACGGCGGCGAGCGCGACGCTGACGCGCGTCGCGCGCTGTGCGGACAGGGCGGCGATCCCCGCGCGGAAGCCGCGCGGGCGCGCGGCCGGCGGCCCGGGTGGCGTCCGCGTCAGCCGCACGGCCGGGTACAGGGCGGCCACCAGGACCGGCATCGCCGCGCTGAGCACGACGACCGCGTGACCGCCGTGCCAGGCGTAGAGGCCCGCGCCGGCCAGCGGCGCCACGAGCTTCATGCCCTCCTGGGCGCTGGAACGCCAGCCGTTGACGTTCGCCAGTTCCGTGGGCGGCAGGGCGGCGGGCAGCAGCGCCGTCTCCCCGGCGTCGATGAGCACGTAGCTGACACCGTAGGCGCACGACACGGCGAGGATGAGCCACGTCTGGCCCGGTCCCCGCACGGCGAGGAGACTCAGCAGAACGGTGGCCAGCGCGAGGTTGGTCGCGATCACCAGCGGCCGTCTCGGTGCCCAGTCGAGCAGGCCGCCCAGCCAGGGGCCGGCGAGCACCGGGGCGTAGACGCAGAGCCCGGCGAGGGCCGCGAGGCCGGTGGAGCCGGTGAGGTCGAGGATCCAGATTCCGGCGACCAGCGACATGGCGGTGCTGCCGAAGCCCGACAGCAGCGAGATCGCCACGAACAGCCCGGCGTTGCGGCGCATGGGTCCTCCAGGTTGAGCGGGGACGACTCAGATCCTCAGGCGTTGAGTGATTCCCGCGCAACCTTGTCGGGGATCGTCAAGGATCCGTTGACAGCAGCGCGTCCAGGCTGGCTGCGACGGCCCGCGCCGGCGCCGGCAGCCGTGCGTCTGCGGCTTCGGCCAGGTCGGCCGCGAGGAGCGAGGCCAACGCGTACAGCGCGCCCGGGTCGGCGTCGAGTGCCGCCTCCACCGTCTCGCGCACGAGGGCCGCGCGCCGGAAGCGCGTGTCCCACCGCCGGTCGGCGTCGATCCACCGCCGCAGGTCCCAGACCGCACGGCGGATCGCCGCGATCCGCGCCGAGTACGCGGCGTCGCGCTGCTGTCGCCGTGACCGTCGTAGGGCTGCCAGGCGCTGCCGGCGCTGCTCCGCGGCCTGCCGGCTGCCGAGGCCGAGAGCGGCGGCGATCTGCGCCCACGTCGCGCCCGCGTGCCGCGCGCGGTCGATCAGGTCGAGTTCCCGCTCGTCGAGCCGCGCGCGCTCGGCGACGACGTCGGCCAGCTGCGCGATCTCGGGCATCATCGGTCAACGGTACGTTGACAGGCATCCGATGGTGGGGCTGCCCTGCCGCGGCTCGCGACCGACGTGGCCACCCGGCCGCGCCGCACCCGACCCGGCGGACCTCCGCCGTGGCGGGCGCGGCGGTCGCCCGGCGGGCGCGGCGGTCAGCCGGGCGGGCGGGCGAGCAGGGCGCGCAGCTCGCGGGGCTCGGGCTCGCCGAGCTGCGCGTACAGGCTGAGGGCCTGCTCGGCGTTGTCGCGGGCGGCCGTCGGCGCCTGCCCGGCGTGGGCGTACGCCAGTCCCTCGTGGGCGCGAGCCTGTTCCAGTCGGTCGCCGACGTCGCGGGCGACGGCCAGCGCGCCGCGGTGGTGCTCGGCGGCCCGGGCCTGGTCGCCGTCGCCGGCGGCCACGTCGCCGAGCCCGTTGAGCGCCCGCGCCTCGCCGCGGCGGTAGCCGAACCGCCGGTACAGCTCGAGGGCCTGCCGGTGGTGCTCGCGCGCCTCGGCGAGTGCGCCCTGCCGCCGGTGTGCCCGGCCGAGGTTGTCGAGCACGTCGGCCTCGCCGCCCGGGCTGCCGACCTCCCGGAACAGGGTGAGGGCGCGGTGGAGGGCGTCGTGGGCCTGCGGATGCCGACCGGCCTGCGCCTGGACGGCCCCGAGGGTGTTGAGGCCGACCGCCTCGCCGAACCGGTCGTGTCGCCCGCGGAACAGCTCGATCGCCCGGGTGAGGTGTTCGGTCGCCCGGGCGTGGTCGCGTCGCTGCTGGTGCACGCTGCCCAGGCCGTGCCAGGCGCGGGCCTCGGCCACGTCGTCACCGGCCGCCCGGCCGTGCTCGACGGCCTGCGCGAACTGATCCCCCGCGCTCCGGTAGGCGCCCTGGACGAAGGAGAGCCAGCCGAGGTCGGCGAGGCTCCGCGACTGCGCGCCGTGGTCGCCGAGCCGCCGGCCGGCCGCCAGGGCGGCGGTGTAGATGTCGCGGGCGTCGGCGTGGTGGGCGTTGTCGTAGAGGTAGCGGTAGAGGATGGTCGCGAGGTTGGCGGCGTGCGTCGGCCAGTCGCCATCGGCGGCGCGGGCACAGACGGCGGCGAGGTTGGCGCGTTCGGCGTCGAGCCAGGCCCCGGCGGATGCGGTGGTGAACTCTCGTGCGGCGGCCGGCGGCGCGACCGGCGGTCGGCGGTGCCTGGTGTCCGGGTACAGCACGTCGATGGCGGCCGCGGCGGTGCGCAGGTAGTAGTCGAACAGCCGGGTCAACGCGGCGTGGCGGCTGTCGTCGGTGTCCTGCGCGGCGCACGTCGCGCGGGCGTGCTCGCGCAGCAGGTCGTGGAACGTGTAGCGGGCCGGCTCGTGTTGGGCGAGCATGTGCGCGTCGAGCAGGTGTTCCAGGTCGGCGTCGGTGTCGTCGGCGGGGGCGTCGGCGAGTGCCGCGGCGGCGGGGGCGTCGACGTCCCGGCCGGGAAGCAGGCCCAGCAGGCGGAAGAGTCGTTGCTGGCGTGGGGGCAGGTGCTGGTAGGACAGGGTGAACGCGGCGGCGACCCCCCGTTCGGCGGTGGCCAGCTCGGTCAGCCGGCGTCGCTCGTCGCGGAGGCGGTCGGCCAGGTGCTCGACGGTCCACCGCGGTCGGTGGTGCAGTCGGGCGGCGGCGATGCGGACCGCCAGCGGCAGGAATCCGCACATGCGCAGCACCTCGCCGACGGCCGCGTACGAGGCGCGGGCGCGGTCACCCACGATGCTGGTGAACAGGGCGACCGCGTCCGGTGTGGGCAGCACGTCGATCGAGAGGGTGTGGGCGCTGTCGAGGTCGACCAGCCGGCGTCGGCTGGTGACCAGGACCAGGCTGTCGGTGACGCCGGGCAGCAGCGGGCGTACGTGGTCGGTGTCGGCGGCGTTGTCGAGCACGACGAGCACGGACCGGCGGGCGAGTTCGGCTCGCCACCTCGCGGAGCGCTCGGATTCGCCCAGTGGGATGTGATCGGGTGCCACGCCGAGTTGCCGCAGCAGCGTGTGCAGGGCGGTGGCGGCGTCGACGGGTGGCTGGCCGGCGGTGTGGGCCCGGAGGTCGACGAAGAGTTGCCCGTCGGGGTAGCGGTCGGCGAGGCGGTGGGCCGCGTGCACGGCGAGTGCGGTCTTGCCGACGCCGGCCATGCCGTCGATCGTGCAGATCCGGGGCGCCGGGCCGGTGAGGAGGCGGTCGAGTTCGACGGTGCGGCCGGTGAAGTCCGCCACGTCGTACGGCAGGAAGTTGGCGGCGCGGTCGGTCTGCCCGGACGCCGGGTGGGGCGGCGGGGTTTCGGCGGTGACGACGGGTTCCGGTTCAGGGCCGCGCAGGATGCTCTGCTCGACGGCGAGGAACGCGCGGCCGGGGTCGAGTCCCTGCAGTTCGGCGAGGCTGTCGCGGTAGCGGCGGGCGGCGGCGAGGGCGTCGGTCTGTCGCCCCGCGGCGTGCAGGGCGCGCATGAGCTGCCCGGCGAGGCGCTCGCGCAGCGGGTAGGCGGCGACCCAGGTGGCGAGTTCGTCGATCAGGGCGTCGTGGCGGCCCAGTGCCAGCTCCAGCTCGGCCAGCCGTTCCACCGCGGCGAGGCGCCGCTCTTCGAGGCGGGCGCGGGTGCCGCGCGCGTAGGCGGCGTTGACGCCGGTGAGGGCGTCGCCGCGCCACAGGGCCAGGGCCTCGCGGAGCCGGTCCGTCGCGGTGCGGGGGTCGGTGGCGGCGAGGCGCTGCGCCGTCACGGTCAGCCGGGTGAACTCGGCGAGGTCGAGGGTGTCGGGCTCGGGCGTGACGACGTAGCCCGCGGCCCGGGTGGCCAGGGTGTCCTCGGTGCCGGCGGTGCGCAGGACCCGGCGGATGGCGGTGACGGCGGCGTGGATCTGGGCGCGTGACGTGTCGGGCGGGGTGTCGGCCCACATCGCGGTGGTCAGCCGGTCGGGGCCGATCACGGTGCCGGCGTGCAGCAGGAGGTACGCCAGGACGGCGCGGTGGCGGGGGGCGAGGCCGTCCAGGGGTCGCCCGTCGGCGCTGACCTCGACGGGGCCCAGCAGCGCGAAGCGCACCGTCACCGTCTGCCCCCCCCTCGCCCGGTGCTCCGATCGTGGATCGGTCGAGGACGCATCGTAGACGCATCGCGGATGTGTCAACGCCGCCGCACATGATCCTTCTGTCACAGCCCGGCCGACGACGTCGACCGCTCGAAAGGAAAGATCATGACTGCTGTCCGCGTACATCACTACTCCGTCGACCCGGCGAACCTGGAGCAGCTGCTGGCTCGCCGGGCCCAGTTGATCGCCGGGATCCGTTCCGGCTTCCAGGGTCTGCTCGAGACGCGGCTCGTCCGGCTGGACGACGGCACCTACCACGACGTGTGGCGGTGGGAGAGCGCGGAGCAGCTGGCGGCCGCCCTGGCGGCGTCGGCCAGCTTCCCGCCCGTGGCGGCGACGATGGCGCTCACCCACGACGGCACCGTGCAGAACGGCGAGATCGTCGACGAGCGCTGACGTCCGCGCCCGCGGTGGTCGTGGCGCGCCGGTCCGGGTCCATCGCGGCGCCGGCCTCCCCGCCGCCGTATGCGCCGCCGGCCGGCGAGACGGGTCCGGACCGGCACCGGTTCCACGAAGACGAGGAGTGAAGCAATGTCCACTGCCTACACGATTGTCACCGTGGCGGCCGCGCTGTGGGTCGGGTTCTCCGCGGCGTCGGTGTTCCTGCGGGCCCGGTGGGTGGTCGAGCCACTCGCCGACTACGGCGTGCCGCGCTCGTGGTGGCCGTGGCTCGGCGTCGCCAAGGCCGCCGGGGCCGCGGGGCTGCTGGTGGGCCTGGCCGTGCCGGTGATCGGCGTCCTGGCCGGCGTCGGCCTGGTGCTGTACTTCACCGGGGCCGTCGTCACCGTCCTGCGGGCCCGGTCCTACTCCCACGTGCCGTTCCCGCTGTTGTACCTGGCGCCGGTCGTCGGCGCGATGGCGCTGGGGTTCGCCGCCTGAGCACGGACCCGGTCGGTGCGGTGGTCCGCCGCCGCACCGACCGGGCGGTCGCCGAACCGCCCGTCGGGCAGGTGCTGAGCAGGGCATGCCGACGTGCGTGGTCCGGCCGCCGCGCCGGCTCACCGGCCGGCGTCGGTGGGGCGGCGGCCGAGGACGAGGGTGGTGCGCAGTCGCAGGACGACCGGAGCGTCGAGGCCGTCGACGAGGCGGCGCAGCGCGGCCATCCCGCGGGTCCGGTCCTGCGGGCCGAGGGTCCGGTACGGGCCGAAGGTCGCGACGAGTTGCAGGTAGCGCTCGGTGGGCAGCGGGATGTCGCGGTGCAGGTGCGTGGCCTGGATGTCGGTGAACAGGCCGCTGTCGCTGATGTCGCGGTGGAACCAGCCGGCGGGTCGTTCGGGCGCCGTGGGGACCGCGGAACGGAAGAAGCCGTCGAGTGCGCGGGACTGCCCGGGGTCGGCGTAGTCGTACTTGTGGCCGAACACGGCGAGGGTGCCGCCGGGGATGAGCGCGTCGTGGGCGCGCCGGTTGCGGGTGGCGGGGTCGAGCCAGTGCCAGGCCAGCGCGCAGGCGATCAGGGGTACGCCGCCGGCGGGCGGCCGCCACCGTTCGAAGGTCGAGGTGACCACGCGGGCCTGCGGGAACCTGGCGGTGAGCCGGGCGGCCATCCGGGCGTCGGGTTCGACGCAGGTGACGGGCGCGCCGAGGCGCAGCAGCACGGCGGTGCCCTTGCCGGTGCCGGCGCCGATCTCGGCGACCGCGTCGGGGGTGCCGCCGTGGTAGGCGCGGACGAGGTCGGCGAGTTCGCTCGGGTAGTCGGGACGTACGTCGTCGTAGAGGTCGGCGACGTCGCCGAAGACACCGGTCACGTCGTCCATCGTGGCACGGGACGGCTCAGTGGGGCTGCGGGCAGGCGGCGGTCAGGTGCTCGGTGTCGGCACCGGATCGCCGGCCCTGTTCGTACCGGGCGGTGAACTCCTCGTCTCCGAGGCTGCGGCGCACGGCGGCGGTGATGCGGTCGACGTCGCCTCGTTCGGCCTGCGGCAGCGGGGCGCCGACCGACTCGCGCAGTGCCGTGGCCGCGCCCAGCAGGCCGGCGGCGTGCGTCGTGTCGCCGGCGAGCGCCCGCGCCCCGGCGAGGCCCTCGAAGGCGAGGGCGACCGCCCGGGGGTCGCCGATCCTGCGGGCGGCGGCGAGCCCGTCCAGGTGCACGCGCAGGGCCTTCTCGGCGTCGCCGCGTTGCTCGGCGGCGAATCCGAGTTCCGCCAGGACCAGTGCCAGGCCGGGCTCCCCGTCGACGCCGCGCAGCCAGTCCACCCACTTGGCGAGGTGGGCGTCGACCAGTTCGTACCTGCCCTGGCGGCGGGCGCTCAACGCCAGCCCCATCTCCGCGAAGTGCTCGGCGACCGTGTCGAACTGCCCGGCGCCGACGCGCCTGGCCCGTTCGTGGAAGTCGTCGGCGGCGGCGAGGTCGCCGGTGAGCAGCGCGATCCGGCCGAGTCCGGAGAGCCGGAACGAGACCTCACTCCAGAGGGAGAGCTCCTCCGCCATCCGCAGGCCGTCGCGGTGCAGCCGCGCCGCCAAGGGATAGTCGCCGGCTATCTCGGCGAGTTCGGCGAGCGTGTTGGTCGCCTTGACCTGTCCCCAGCGGTCGCCGAGTTTCCGGAAGAGCGCCTCGCTGCGCGTCGCGTCACGCCGCGCGTCGGCCAGTTCGCCGCGGGCCCGGGCGATCGTGGCCCGTACGCTCAGCGCGGCGGCGGTGCCCCAGGTGTCGTCGAGGTCGCGGAAATCGGCCAGCGCCGCGTCGAGCAGGTCGGCGGTGGCGGCCAGACCGGTGAAGCCACGTTGGGCGTACGCGACGAACCATCGGGCCCTCGCCCGGGCGCGGGGGTCGCTGATGGTCTCGTACGGGACCTCGCCCGGGCCGGTGGCCGGGTCGGTGCCCGCGTCGAGCAGGAGTGCCATGCCCGCCCGCCAGGCGGCCACCTCGCCGTCCGCGCACAGTGTCGACGCCAGGTCCAGGGACCGGCGGGCCTCGGTCAGCCGGCCGCGCAGGACCCAGTACCAGGACAGCGCGTTGACCAGCCGGGCGGCGCTGTCGGCATCGGCCGAACGCACCGCGGTGTCGAGGGCCACCCGGAGGTTGGCCCGCTCACGGTCGAGGCGTTCCAGCCACCGCCGCTGGTCGGGCCCGTGCAGGTGCGCTCGGGCGTGTTCGGCCAGGTGGAGGTGGTGGCGCAGGTGCCGGCGCCGCGTCTTGTCGTGCTCGTTCGCCTCGTGGAGGCGTTGCGCGCAGTAGTCCCGGACCGATTCCAGCAGGAAGTACCTCGGGCCGTCCGGGCTGTCCGTCACGGCGACGAGGGAGCGGTCCACCAGACGGGCGAGTTGGTCGAGGACGTCGATGCCGTCCTCGGCGGCGACCTGCTCGGCCGCCGTCAGCGTGCACCCGTCGGCGTGCGCGCTGAGCCTGCGCAGGACCATCCGCTCGGGCGCCGACAGCAGCTCCCAGCTCCAGTCGATCATCGCGCGGAGGGTCTGCTGCCGGGCCGGCGCGCCGCGCCTGCCGGAGACCAGCACCCGGAACCGGTCGTCGAGGCGGGCGGCCAGTTCGTGCACTCCGAGCGCGCGTACCCGGGTGGCGGCCAGTTCCAGCGCGAGGGGAATGCCGTCGAGGCGGCGGCAGATCGCGCTGACCGCCGCCGCGTTGCCCGGGTCGAGGGCGAACCCGGGCGCGGCGGCGGCAGCCCGGGTCACGAAGAGTTCCACGGCGCTGAAGTGGGCCGGGTCGGCGGGCTCGGCGTCGGGGCCGGGCACGTCCAGCGGCGCGACGCTCCAGAGTTGCTCGCCGGGGATCGCGAGGGACTCCCGACTCGTGGCCAGGACGCGTACGTCCGGTGCGGCACGCAGCAGTGCCTCGGTCAGCGTGGCGACCGGCCCGACGACGTGCTCGCAGTTGTCCAGCACGAGGAGCAGCCGCTTCGGCCGCAGGGCTCCGGCGAGTCGGTCCAGCGGGTCGCCGGCGGCGGTAGCCATGTCGTCGCGGATGTCGAGGACGGAGGCCACGACGTCGGCCAGCGCCGCCGGACGGGGGTCGCGGGCCCGGTCGAGGCCGGCGAGTTCCACCAGCCAGGTCCCGTCGGGGAACATGTCGACGGCGTCGCGGGCTACCGCCAGGGCGAGTTGGGTCTTGCCCACTCCCCCCGGGCCGGTGAGCGTGACGAGACGCCGTGACCCCAGCAGGGCACGGAGCTGTGTCACGGCCTCTGCCCGCCCGACCAGGCTGGTCAGCGCGGCGGGCAGGTTGGTGCGGGACCGCGCCGCGGGGGTCGACGTCGCCGGGCCCAGCGCGGGGTCCTGCCTGAGGATCGCCTCGTGCAGCGCGACGAGCGTCGGGCCTGGGTCCACGCCGAGCTCGTCGGCGAGTCGCTCCCGCAGCTCGGCGTAGCCGGCCAGCGCCTCACCCTGCCTGCCCGCCAGGTACAGGGCGCGCAGGTGCACGGCGCGCAGCCGTTCCCGTAGCGGGTGGCGCGCCACCAGGTCGACGAGCTCACCCGCCAGCACGGCGTGTTCGCCGAGCTCCAGCCGCGCCTGCGCATGCTCCTCCAGCGCCAGCAGCCGCTCCTCGGCGAGCCGGGCGGCCACCGGCCGGGCGAACTGCTCGTCGGCGAAGTCGGCGTACGCCGGTCCCCGCCACAGCGCGAGCGCGTCGGTCAGCAGGTCGGCGCGCACGCGTGGATCGTGTGCCGCGCGCGCCTGGGCGGTGAGGGTCCGGAAGCGGCCGACGTCGGTCGCGGTGGGGTCGAGACGCAGGAGATAGCCGGGTGGTTGCGAGACCACCAGGTCCCGACTCCCCGGTTCGGCGGTGTCCAGGGCCCGGCGTAGCTGGGACACCCTCGTGTGCAGGGTGTTGGTGGGGTTGCGGGGCAGTCGTCCGCTCCACAGGTCGTCGATGAGCCGGTCGGCCGACACGGGGCGTCCGTCGTGCGTGAGCAGGTCAGCCAGCAGCGCGCGGACCTTCAGCTCGGGGATCCGTACGGGCCGGCCGTCGGCCGTCCAGACGGCCAGCGGGCCGAGCACCCCGAAACGCATGACGGCAGGTTATCCGAGCGGTGCGGCCATGATCGGGCGGCTGTGGCTGGGTGTCGGGCGACCCACAGCGAACCTGGGGAGGACCTGAAGTGCCGGCCCGCAGGGTGGAGGGCGTCAAGGAACGACCCACTGTGGCGAAGGGCAATGACATGAGTGACAGCACGATCGTCGGCCGCGAGATCCGCCTGGTCTCCCGCCCGGTCGGTGAGCCGGGACCGGAGAACTTCGAGGTGGTCGAGGTGGCGGTGCCGCAGCCGGCGCGGGGGCAGATCCTGGTCCGCAACACCTGGATGTCGGTCGACCCCTACATGCGGGGTCGGATGGACGACGTCGAGTCGTACATGCCGCCGTTCCAGCTCGGCGTGGTGATGGACGGGAGCGCGGTCGGCGAGGTGGTCGCCTCCGGCGTCGCGGAGATCCCGGTCGGGGCTACGGTGTCGCACTTCCAGGGCTGTCGCGAGTACGTCGTCCTGAACGCTGCCGAGGCGGTCGTCGTCGACACCACCATCGCCCGTCCCCAGGACTACCTGGGTGCGCTCGGGACGACCGGGCTGACCGCCTACCTCGCGGTCACCGAGATCGCCCCGGTGAAGCAGGGCGACACGGTGTTCGTCTCGGCGGCCGCGGGCGCGGTCGGCAGCGTCGCCGGGCAACTCGCCCGCAAGTTCGGCGCGGCCAGAGTGATCGGCTCGGCCGGAGGTCCGGAGAAGGGCAGGAAGCTGGTCGAGAACTTCGGCTTCGACGCCGCCATCGACTACCGGGCCGGCTCGTTGACCGAGCAGCTCGCCACGGTCGCGCCCGAGGGCATCGACGTCTACGTCGACAACGTCGGGGGCGACCACCTGGAGGCCGCCCTCGACGCCATGAGGGTGCACGGCAGGGTCGCCCTGGTCGGCATGATCAGCGGCTACAACGCCACCGAGCCGGTGCCCGGCCCCGGCAACATCTACGCCGCCGCCACGAAGCGGCTGACCCTGCGCGGCGTGCTGGTCAGCGACCATCTGCACCGCTTCGGCGAGTACATCGCAGACGCGGCGGGCTGGCTCGCCGACGGCACCCTGCACACCGAGGAGACGGTGGTCGAGGGCATCGAGCGGGCGCCGGAGGCGTTCCTCGGCGTGCTGCGCGGCGCCAACACCGGCAAGATGCTCGTCCACCTCGCCTCCTGACCGCCGACAACAGCAGGAATACGGAATTTGCGCGGAGCACCGCCCTGAGCGAATTCCTGCTACCGGCTGCGAGTTCAGGTGCCGCAGTGCCGGCCAGCGCCGGTACGCACGGCTGACCGACCGATGGTCCTTCCCCGCCGCCCTGTCGTGCGGGCCCCGCCTTCCGCAGCGGGCCCGCACGGCCGGCGGGTCCCCCTCTTACACAGGAGCAGACGATGCAAGCATTGATCTACGACCCGGCCGCTCCGCACCGCCTCCGGCTCGGCGCCGCGCCCGACCCGGTGCCCACGGCAGGGCAGGCACTGGTGCGGGTGGCGGCTGTCTCGCTCAACTTCGGCGAGATCGCGTTCCGACCCACCGACGGACAGGTCGGGCACGTCTCCGGATGGGACGCCGCGGGCGTCGTGGTCCGGGCCGCCGACGACGGATCCGGCCCGGCGGTGGGCACGAGGGTGGTCACCTTCGGCTGGGCCGGCGCCTGGGCCGAGTTGCGCGCCGTGGACACGAACAATCTGGCTGCCGTGCCCGAGGGCGTCGACCTCGGGCTGGCCAGCGCGCTCCCGGTCGCCGGCGTCACCGCGCTGCAGGCGGTGCGGCGGCTGGGACCGCTGATCGGCCGCCGGGTACTGATCACCGGCGCGTCCGGCGGCGTCGGGCGGTACGCGACGCAGCTCGCTGCCCGCGCCGGCGCACACGTCATCGCCTCGGTGGGCAGCCTTGCCCGCGCCGAAGGGCTTCGAGAGCTCGGGGCGGCGGAGATCGTCGTCGGGCCGGCGAACCTCTCCGAGCGGGTGTACGGCGTGCTGGACAACGTCGGCGGCGGGCAGTTGGCCGACGCGTACCACCGGCTGCAGGACGGTGGGATCGTCCAGGCGATCGGCATGGCGTCGCGCGAGCCCACGCTGATCGACTTCGAGCAGGCGCGCACCTCCGTCGACCGGGGACGGTTGGAGACCTTCAACGTGGCGACCCCGTTCGGCGACGACCTCGCCTACCTTGTCGGGCTGCTGGACAAGGGTCACCTGGACGCGCAGGTCGGCTGGCGCGGCCCGTGGCAGCGGGCCGCGGCCGCGGCCGAAGCCCTGCTCGCCCGTCAGGTCCCCGGCAAGGCGGTCCTCGACCTGTGAGCCGGTCGGGCGCCGCCCGCCGGGTGGCGTCGGGCGGACCGCGCCCGTGCCACCCCGGTCGGGGCGGTCGGCCGCTACGGTGCCGGGCCGGCTCGTCAGTGGGCCCGGCACCGGCAACGCCGCGCACCGGTGACGGCGGCGGCCCGGCGTCGAAACGAGCGCGACGCCGGACGTCAGAGGCCGCCGGCGACGCGCAGGACCGCGCCGGTGGTGTACGTGGCGTCGGGGCCCAGCAGCCAGGCGATGGCGCCGGCCACCTCGTCGGGTTCGCCGGCGCGGCCGAGCGGGATGCGCTCGGCCGCGCGGTCGGGCCGGTCGGGCTGGCCGGACAGGACGTGGATGTCGGTGCGGATGACGCCCGGGGCGACGGCGTTGACGCGGATGCCGCGGGGGGCGAGTTCCTTCGCGAGGCCGGTGGTGAGGGTGTCGGTGGCGGCCTTGACGGCGGCGTAGTGGACGTACTCTCCGGGGCTGCCGAGGGTGGCGGCGGCGGAGGAGACGTTGACGATGGCGGCGCCGCTGCCCATGCGGCGGGCCGCCTGCTGGGCGCAGAGGACGTAGCCGACGAGGTTGACGTCGACGACGTCGCGCAGGTCGGCCGGGTCGAGGTCGACGAAGGCGCCGATGGGGCTGGTGACGCCGGCGTTGTTGACCAGCCCGGTGATCGGGCCGAGGTCGGCGGCGGCGTCGAACAGGGCGGCGACCTGGCCGGGGTCGCGGGTGTCGGCGGGCACGGCGAGGCCGCGTACGCCGGCGGCCTCGATGTCGGCGAGCACCTTGTCGGCGGCGGCGCGGTCGCGGCGGTAGCTGAACGCGACGTGGTGGCCGGCGTGGGCCAGGCGGCGGGCGGTGGCCGCGCCGATACCCCGGCTGCCGCCGGTGATGACGCTTACGGGACTCAATGCGCCTCCCCTGCTGTCGTTGCCGGGCCGACGTTACCGTGATCGGGACGGCCGGGACGGGAGGGGAACGTCACACGACGCGGTCGGTGTGGCAGCCGCATACGCTCGGCGCACTGTGGTGACGACGGTGGAGGTGCGCGGTGACGGGTGTGGGTGTCGGGGACGTCGTGGAGGACTTCGAGCTGCCCGACGAGACGGGTACGCCGCGGCGGCTGTCGGAGTTCCTGGCCGCCGGTCCGGTGGTGTTGTTCTTCTACCCGGCGGCGCTGACCCGCGGGTGCACGGCGGAGAGCTGTCACTTCCGGGACCTGGCGGCGGAGTTCGCGGCGGTCGGCGCCGTCCGGGTGGGGATCAGCCGGGATCCGGTGGCGAAGCAGGCCGAGTTCTCCCGGTTGCACGGGTTCGACTATCCGCTGCTGTCCGACCCGGACGCGGTGGTGGCGGACCGGTTCGGGGTGCGGCGGCGGCTGCCGCTGGGCGCGTTGAGCACGCGGCGGATGACGTTCGTGATCGGGACGGACCGGCGGGTGATCGAGGTGGTCCACAGTGAGCTGAACATGAACGCGCACGCCGACGCGGCGCTGCGGGCGCTGGGGGGTTGATCGTACGCGTGTCGGGGCCGGCTGGTATCAAGGCAGGCATCTGAACAGGTGTACGAGGGAAGAGGTTGCTGATGGGTGCCGCTGGCCAGGGATTGTCCGACGAGGACGTGCGCAGCATCCGGGAGGCGTTGGCGGCGGGGCGGAAACCGAAGGTGGTGTTCACCGCGTCGGCGGGTCAGATCGCCGGGCAGGTGGGGCAGGTGGTGGAGCTGACCGACCCGGCGGCCTCGGACGAGTACGTGGTGGTCCGGTTCGGCCGCGACGAGTTGCCCTTCTCCCCCGCCGACGTGGCGGTGGCGCCGCGGGGAGCGGGCCGCAAGGCGGCGGAACCGCAGCCTGAGCCCGAGCCGCCGGCGGCGCCGGCGGAGCCGGAGTTCGTGTTGGACCGGGCGCGGGTGCCGGCGCCGCGGGAGCAGCGGGAGGAGCCGAAGGTGGAGACGGTGGAGGCGAAGCCGGCGCGGCGGGCGGTGAAGGCGGTCAAGCCGAAGGGCCCGGCGGGGCTGACGGTGACGTTGGCGTACGCCGACGGCGAGTGGACGGTCGCGGCGCAGCAGGGCAGCAAGTCCCTCGCGAAGCCGTACGTGGTCAAGCCGGCGGAGGCGCTGCGGATGGTGGCGCTGGTCGACGTGCCGGGGGTGCACGAGGCGGTGGAGCAGATCATGGCCGCGGAGCGGGCCGAGGCGGAGCAGCAGGCGGAGAAGCTGCGCGCGGAGCTGGCCGAGATCGAGGCGCGCCTGGCGGAGCTGCGCGAGGCGCGCTGAGGCGTACCGGTGGCGGGGCGGGTGGCGGCGCCCCCCCCCCCGCCACCGTCTGTCAGCCGCGCTGCGGCGTCGGGGGGCGCAAGGTGGTGGCGGCCTGGGGCGCGGGTGGCGGCGGCGGGGCCCGCGGCCACCCGGCGGGGGCAGGTCAGTGCTGCGGGATGTGGGCCACCCCGATGCGCTTGCGGAACACCCAGTACGTCCAGCCCTGGTAGGCCAGCACGATCGGGGTGAACACCACCGCCACCCAGGTCATGATCTTCAGGGTGTAGGGGGTGGAGGCGGCGTTGGTGGCGGTCAGCGTCCCGGCCGCGTCTGCGGTGGAGGGCAGCACGTTCGGGAACAGCGCCGCGAACAGCGTCGCCACGGCCAGGCCGATCGCCACGGCGGTGCCGGTGAACGCCCAGCCCTCCCGGCGTACCCGGGCGGCGGCGAGACCGCCGAGCAGCGCGAGGGCCGCGCCGACGGCGAACACGACGGCGGTCGCGCTGGAGCGGATGGTCAACGTCCAGGCCAGGAACG
Organism: Micromonospora sp. URMC 106; assembly: GCF_051386395.1. Classification (NCBI taxonomy): domain Bacteria; kingdom Bacillati; phylum Actinomycetota; class Actinomycetes; order Micromonosporales; family Micromonosporaceae; genus Micromonospora; species Micromonospora sp. URMC 106. The sequence continues at coordinate 41,096 of NZ_JBPQTP010000017.1, read as the reverse complement.
CGACCGCGAGCACGGCGGTGGCCACGCCCAGACGCACCGCGAGCGCGCCGGCGCGCTCGCGGACGTCGCCGACGGTCTTCAGCGCGACGAACACCGCGCCGTGGGTCACGAACAGCGCCGCGGTGGTCGCGCCACCGAGCAGGGCGTACGGGTTGAGCAGGTCGAACAGCCCGCCGACGTATTCGTGGTCGGCGTCCAGCGGCACGCCGCGCAGGATGTTGGCGAACGCCACGCCCCACAGCACCGCCGGCACCACCGAGCCGACGAAGATGGCGGTGTCCCAGCGGCGCTTCCAGGACGCCTCGGGGCGCTTGTGGCGGTACTCGAAGGCGACGCCGCGGGCGATCAGCGCGAGCAGGATCAGCAGCAGTGGCAGGTAGAAGCCGGAGAACAGGGTGGCGTACCACTCGGGGAAGGCGGCGAACATGGCGCCGCCGGCGGTGATCAGCCACACCTCGTTGCCGTCCCACACCGGGCCGATGGTGTTGATCAGGACGCGGCGTTCGCGGTCGTCGCGGCCGAGCACGGGCAGCAGCATCCCGACGCCGAAGTCGAAGCCCTCCAGGATGAAGTACCCGGTGAACAGGACCGCGACGAGCAGAAACCAGATGGTGGTGAGTTCCACGGTGGGCTCCGGTGATCAGTAGGCGAAGGCGAGCGGGCGCTCGGCGTCGTCGTGGCTGTCGTCGATCTCGGGGTTCGGGGTCAGGTCGGGCACGCCGGCCTTGGCGTAGCGCAGCAGCAGCCTGACCTCGATCACGGCCAGGGTCGCGTAGATCAGGGTGAAGGCCGTGAACGAGGTGAGCACCTCGGTCAGCGAGACGCTGCGGGACACGCCGTCGCGGGTGAGCATCTCGCCGAACACGATCCACGGCTGGCGGCCCATCTCGGTGAAGATCCAGCCGAAGGAGTTCGCGACCAGCGGCAGCAGCGGCATGACCAGGCCGGCGCGCAGCAGCCACTTGTTGGTGGGCGTGCGGCCCTTGCGCTGGCTCCAGAGGACCAGCAGGGCGATCGCGGCGGCGGCCATCCCGAACGCGATCATGAAGCGGAAGCTCCAGTAGGTGACCGGGATGATCGGGGTGTAGCTGCCGGCGCCGTACTGGGCGGCGTACTGGGCCTGGAGGTCGTTGATGCCCTGGACGGTGCCGTTCGGGTCGCCGGTGCCCAGCCAGGACAGCAGGTGCGGGATCTTCAGCGCGAACAGTTCCCGGCTGCCGTCGAGGCTGCCGACGGTCAGGACGCTGAACGAGGCGGGGCTCTCGGTGGTGTAGAGGCCCTCGGCGGCGGCCATCTTCATCGGCTGCACCTGGGTCATGATCTTGCCCTGGATGTCGCCGGTGATGGCGACGGCGGCGGCGGAGACGAGGGTGACCCAGGAGCCGAACTTGGCGGCGAAGCGGTAGGCGGGGGTGTCGGCGGAGTCGCGGTTGCGTACCAGGTGCCACATGGCGACGGCGACCAGCAGCGAGCCGGCGACCAGGAACGCGCCGGCGATCGTGTGCGGGAAGGTGATCAGGGCGACCCTGTTGGTCAGTACGGCGACGAAGTCGGTGAGCTCGGCGCGGCCGGTGTCGGGGTTGATCCGGTAGCCGACCGGGTTCTGCATGAACGAGTTCGCCGCGAGGATGAAGTACGCGCTGAGGTTGCTGCCGATCGCGGCGGCCCAGATGCTGGCCAGGTGCAGCCGCTTGGGCAGCCGGTCCCAGCCGAAGATCCACAGGCCGATGAAGGTCGACTCCAGGAAGAACGCGACCAGCGCCTCGATCGCCAGGGGGGCGCCGAAGATGTCGCCGACGAAGCGTGAGTAGTCGCTCCAGTTCATGCCGAACTGGAACTCCTGCACGATGCCGGTCACCACGCCCATGGCGAAGTTGATCAGGAAGAGCTTGCCGTAGAACTTGGTGAGCTTGAGGTACTTCTCGTTGCCGGTGCGGTGCCACAGCGTCTGCAGGATCGCCACCAGCGCGGACAGGCCGATGGTCAGCGGCACGAAGAGAAAGTGGTAGACGGTGGTGACACCGAACTGCCAGCGGGCGACGTCCAACGCGTCCACCAGAAACCCCCAGCCATGCGTACTACGGGACGTAGTAAATACTACCGCCCGTCGTAGAGAAGTCGGCAGGGCCGGGGGGCCCTGATCGGTCCGGGACCAATGACCCTGATCACCCCTGCCGCGCGACCCGCGATCCTGGCCCCGGCGGACGCCCCGCGCCGGCGGCGTGGCACGTGCGTGCGACGATTGCCGGCTGATGGACACCGCCCGTTCGACCTGGCAGCCACCGCTGATCTGGCGTGCCGCGCAACTGCTCGCCCGCGTCGTCGTCGCGCTCGTCGCCCGCCTGGAGGTCAGCGGGGACGTGCCCGACGCGCTGCGCCGCGGTCCCCTGGTCCTGGCCGCCAACCACATCAGCCCGTTCGACCCGGTCGTGCTCGCCGCCGCCTGCCGCGCCCGGGGCGTCGCCCCCCGGATCATGGCCACCGGCGGGCTGTTCCGCACCCCCGTCATCGGCGCTGCGATGCGCCGCGCCGGGCACATCCGCGTCGACCGGGGCACCAGTGCCGTGCACCAGGCCCTCGACGACGCCGCGGCGGCCGTCGCCAGCGGCTCGATGATCCTGGTCTACCCGGAGGGTCGCATCGGCCTGGACCCGGGCCTGTGGCCCGAACGCGGCAAGACCGGCACCGCCCGCCTCGCCCTGGCCTGCGGCGCGCCGGTGATCCCGGTCGCCCAGTGGGGCGCGCACGAGGTGCTGCCCTACCGCGCCCCGAAGGGACTGCTGCGCGGCGTCGCCCGGGCGGTGTGGCGACGCCCCGTGGTCCGGGTGCACTTCGGTGACCCGGTCGACCTGACCGGCGTCACGCACGGCACGCCCGGCGCGGCCCGGCTCGCCACCGACCGGATCATCGACGCCATCACCGACGCCCTCGTTCCGCTGCGGCCCGACGAACCCGACCGGCCCCGCCACGTCGACCCGGGCCGGCCCGCCGACACCAGCCGCTCCCACCGCCGCCGCCCCACCGCCTGAACCCACCTCGTCCGAGCCCTCACCCGCCCCCGCCGAACGGGTCGCGCCCGCTCTCGGCGGCGATGCGCGGCACGCCCTGGCCGCTTCGCTGCACCCCAGGACAACCAGCGGCACCGCACCGGCCGGTACCCCCACGCGCGCCCGACGCGGGCGCGGCCGGCATCGGTGATCCGGCGACGACTCCGGCGTCGCCGCCCGCGGGCGATCGACGGTCACGGGCTGGTCGCCGCGCGGCCACCGGGGACCGGCATACTGCGTCGCGTGCTGACCGGTCACCCCTACCTGGACGCCCCCGCGCCACTGGCCTTCGCCCACCGCGGCGGCGCCGCCGAGGGCGACGAGAACACCACCGCGGCGTTCGCCCGCGCGATCGGGCTCGGCTACCGGTACGTGGAGACCGACGTGCACGGCACCGCCGACGGCGTGGCGGTGATCTTCCACGACGCCACCCTCACCCGGGTCACCGGCGAGCCGGGGCGCATCGCCGACCTGCGCTGGGCCGACCTGGCCTCGGTGCGCGTCGGCGGCGCCGCCGTGGTGCCCCGCCTCGACGAGGTCCTCGACGCCTGGCCCGAGGTGCGCTTCAACATCGACGTCAAGGCCGACGACGGCGTCGACCCGACGGTGACGGCCGTCGCGCGCGGCAAGGCCGGCGACCGGGTGCTGCTCGCCTCGTTCAGCGACGCCCGGCTGACCCGGCTGCGCGCGCTGACCGAGGGCCGGATCGCCACCGGCCTCGGCATGCGCGGGGTGGCCCGGCTACGGATGGCCTCGCTGACCGGCCGGGCGCTGCGGCTGCCCCCGTCGGTCGTCGCCGCCCAGGTGCCGGTGCGCTACGGGCGGGTGCGCGTGGTGGACAGCCGGTTCCTGCGCTACGCCCACCGACTCGGACTGCACGTGCACGTCTGGACGATCGACGAACCTGCCGAGATGCACGAGTTACTTGATCTTGGAGTGGATGGCATCATGACCGATCACGTCGGCGTGCTGCGCGACGTCTACCGCAGCCGCGGCCACTGGGCCGCCTGACCCGCCTCGAAGGACCCCGATGGCCGAGACCGCCGCCCCCACGGTGGGCGACACCCCCGCCCCGGCGAGCACCCGCCGCGAACGCACCGGCTGGTACTTCTACGACTGGGCGATGTCCGCCTTCTCCACCACGGTGATCACCGTGTTCCTCGGCCCGTTCCTGACCACCGTCACCGAACTCGCCGCCGGCTGCGAACTCGGCGCCGACACCTGCTCCGGGCACGTGTACCCGCTGGGCATCAAGGTCGCCGCCGGCTCGTACTTCCCGTACCTGGTGTCGCTGTCGGTGTTCCTCACCGTGTTCGCGCTGCCGATCGTCGGCGCGATCGCCGACCGCTCGGCGCACAAGAAGCGGCTGCTGGCCGCCGCCGCCTTCACCGGCGCCGGCGCCACCGTCGGCATGCTCTTCGTCACCGGCGACCGGTACCTGCTCGGCGGGGCGCTGTTCGTGGTCGCGAACATCGCCTTCGGCGCCGGCGTCGTGGTCTACAACTCGTTCCTGCCGCAGCTCGGCGGCCCCGACGACCGCGACGGCATCTCCAGCCGCGGCTGGGCGCTGGGCTACCTCGGCGGCGGCCTGCTGCTCGCGCTCAACCTGGTCGCGGTGAGCATGCTCGGCGAGGAGGGCGACCACCAGCGCACCCTGGACCTCGCCCGCTGGTCGATCGTGTCCGCCGGGCTGTGGTGGGCGGCGTTCACCCTGGTCCCCCTGCGCTGGCTGCGCGAACATCCCACCGCCGCCGCGCTCGCCGGCGGCAACCCGCTCACCGACGGGTTCCGGCAGCTCGGCCGCACCCTGCGGGAGATGAAGGCGTACCCGCTGACGCTGTTCTTCCTGCTCGCGTTCCTGGTCTACAACGACGGCATCCAGACCGTCATCGCCCTGGCCAGCCAGTACGGCACCGAGGAGCTGAACCTCGGGCAGAGCACCCTGATCGTGACCATCCTGCTGGTGCAGTTCCTCGCCTTCGGCGGCGCGCTGCTGCTCGGCGCCCTCGCCAAGCGCATCGGCGCCTGGAAGACCGTGCTGATCAGCCTGGTGCTGTGGACCGGGGTGATCCTCGGCGCGTTCCGGCTGCCCGCCGAGGCGCCGGTGCCGTTCATGGTCCTCGGCGCGGCCATCGGCCTGGTGCTCGGTGGCAGCCAGGCGCTGAGCCGGTCGCTGTTCAGCCAGCTCATCCCCGCCGGCAAGGAGGGCGAGTACTACGGCTTCTACGAGATCAGCGACAAGGGCACCAGCTGGCTCGGGCCGCTGGCCTTCGGCCTGGTGTTCCAGCTCACCTCCTCGTACCGGGTGGGCCTGGTCTCCCTGCTGATCTTCTTCGTCGTCGGGTTCCTGCTGCTGCTGGCCGTGCCGATCCGCCGGGCGATCGTCGCCGCCGGCAACACCCCGCCCCGGGTGCTCTGAGCCGGCACGGCCCGCGCCGGCCGGATCGGGGAGCGCCGATCGGCTAGGCTGCCCGTCCGTGACCGACCACGCCGCCGCCCCGACCTGTTTGGCGCGCCCGCCGCTGGGCCCCGACGAATCATCCGCCGGCTGCGCCGCGGCGCGGGGCGTGGACGGGCGTCCGCTGCACGCGGCGGCGTTGAAGTTCTTCTGGGGCCCGATGGACTGCGGCAAGTCCACGATGGCCCTGCAGATGAACCACAACCACGCCCGGCAGGGCCGCCGGGGTCTGGTCACCACCCGCATCGACCGCTCACTCGGCCCGCAGGTCACCACCCGCATCGGGCTGGCCCACGAGGCCGTCGAGGTCACCGACGAGCTGGACCTGGTCGCGCTGGTGCGCGACACGTGGGCCGAGGGGGTCCGCGTCGACTACCTCATCTGCGACGAGGCCTCGTTCTACAACCTGGAACACATCGAGCAGATGGCCGAGCTGGTCGACAGCTACGACGTCGACGTGTACGCGTTCGGGCTGGCCACGGACTTCCGGTCCTGCCTGTTCCCGGCCGCCCAGCGGCTGTTCGAACTCGCCGACGAGGTGGCCCGCATCCAGGTCGAGGTGCTGTGCTGGTGCGGCCGGGAGGGGCTGCTCAACGCCCGCGTCGTCGGCGGGCGGGTGGTCCGCGAGGGCCAGCAGGTCGTCATCGGCGACACCGTGGACACCGCCGAGGTGCGCTACCAGGTGCTCTGCCGGCGGCACTACCGGGCCGGCGAGCTCGGCCCGCGCCGCTGAGGAGTCAGTACGGGTCACCGCACACCCGCCAGTCCCCGTCCTCCCGCACGACCGACAGTTTCCGCTCCTCGGTGAGGCCGCTGTCGCGGGTCAGCCGCACCGTCACCGTGCCGTGCGGGCGGCCACCGCGCGTCGCCACCGACACGTCGAGGATCTCGTAGCCGCTGACCAGCGGCGGGGTGCGCATCCAACTGGTGAACCCGATCGGGCTCCAGCGGCTGCGCGCGTCGGCGCAGAGCCGGTCGTACGCGCCGTCCGTGTCGCCCGCCGCGACCGAGCGCAGGAACCCGTCGGCGGTCTCCCGCACCGGGCCGCTGGCCTGCGTGACCACCTGCACGTTCCAGGCGCCGAGACCGGCCACCCCGACGCAGCACAGCAGCACGGCGACGCCCGCGAACACCAGCCCGGTGCGCACCGGCCGGCGCCGCCGGGCCGGCCGGTTCCACGGCTGCTCAGCGCCCACCCGTCGACCGTAGAGAACCGACGGGGCCGTCCGCAGGAAGTCGGCGCGGTCGCGGCGGCCAGCGCCGGCGCCTCAGCGGGGCGCCGGCGCCGCGAGGACGGCGCGCGTACCTGACACAGGATGGCAGGTACGCGCGGCAGACTGCCGGGCATGACAGTCACCGCCGACCTCGCCATGGTCAACCTCGACAGCCCCGACCCCGTCGCCCACGCCGCGTTCTGGCAGCGCGTCCTCGGCGGGGAGATCACCCACAGCCAGCCGGAGTACGCGATGGTCACCGCCGGGGGCGTCGCCGTCGGGTTCGGCCTCGTCGAGGGGTACCGGCCGCCGTCCTGGCCGGACGCGGACACCGGCAAGCGCTACCACCTCGACCTGTACGTCGACGACCTCGCGCGGGCCGAGCAGGAGTTCGTCGCCGCCGGCGCCACCAAGCCGGACTTCCAGCCCGGCGGCGACCGGTGGGTGGTGCTGACCGACCCGGCCGGGCAGCCGTTCTGCATCTGCCCCCGCCCCCAGGGCTGACCGCCGCCGCCCGCCGCGCTCCCGCAGCCCGGCGCGGGGACCGTGCGCGGCGGGCACGGTCCGACGCCGCGCACGGGCCGCGGGCGGGGCTGCGGCAGCCGGGCCGGTCAGCCGCGCCGGCGGGCGCGGGCGGCCCAGATGGCGTACGCGGGGTCGCGGTCGAGGTTGTGCCGGTCCCGGTCGTAGCGGCGGGTGGTACGCGGGTCGGCGTGGCCCATCGCGTCCTGCACGTCCTCGAGCGGGACGCCCTCGGCGCGGGCGGTGGTGGCGAAGGCGTGCCGCAGCGAGTGCGGTGACAGCTTCGCCCAGGCCGGGATGCCGGCGGCGCGGGCCAGCCGGCGCACCAGCCGGAACACGGCGTGCCGGTCCAGTCGGGCCCCGGTGGCGGTGACCAGCAGCGGGCCGGTCAGCTCCTGCACCGCGACGCCCTGCGCGGCCGCCCGCTGGGCCAGGTACGCGTCGAGGGCGTACGCGGTGCCGGGGGTGAGGGCGCGGCGGCGGGACTTGCCGCCCTTGCCGACGAACCGGACGCTGCGGTGGCCCCGCTCGGCGCCGAGATCGGTCAGGTCGAGCGAGACCAGTTCCCCGACGCGCAGCCCGAGGTCGGCCAGCAGGGCGATGGCGGCCCGGTTGCGGGCGGCGGTCGGCCCGGTGTCGGCCTCGGCGGCGGCGAGCAGCGCGTCCACCTCCTCCGGGCTGAGCCCCACCGTCGCGGAGTGATCGCGGTCGATGCGGGGCCGGTCGGCGCCGGCGACCGGGTTGGCCTCCACGGCGCGCAGCTTGACCAGGAAGTCGTACCAGCTCGACAGCGCGGAGAGCCGGCGGGCGACGGTGGCCGGGGTGAGCGGCTTGCCGCTGCGCGCGGCCAGCGTCGCCTCCAGCGCCCGGGCGTACTCGTTGACGTGCAGGAAGTTCGCGTGCAGCGGGTCCAGTTCGCGGGCGGCGCACCAGCCGAGCCACCCGGCGACGTCGCGCCGGTACGCGTCCCGGGTGTGCTCGGACAGCCGCCGGTTGCGCAGCCACGCCTCGGTGAAGTCGGTCGGCCCACCGGGCAGGGCCGGCGCCGGCGACTGGCGGGGCCGCGCCGGAGCGTTCGGGGACAGCATGTGAAAAAGGTTCTCAGCCCCGGCTGGCAAACGGGCGGAGGCGCGCCCTACGCGATCGGCGCCACCGCCGACTCCTCGACCACCCGGCCGTCGGCCACCCGCCAGCGCCGGTGGCAGCCGACCGCCTCGGGCTCGGCTGCTCCGACCGCCGCAGAGTCCGGCACGACCCGACGCCGCCGGCCACCGATGTCCCGCCGTCGGCGGGCGGTACGGTCGGGCGGTGCGCGCGAGTCGGCTGGTCTCCCTGCTGCTGCTCCTGCAGACCCGGGGCCGGATGACCGCCCCGCAGCTCGCCGAGGCCCTGGAGGTGTCGGTGCGCACCATCTACCGGGACGTGGAGTCGCTCGGCGCCGCCGGCGTCCCGGTGTACGCCGAGCGCGGCCCCGCCGGGGGGTACCGGCTGCTCGACGGCTACCGCACCCGGCTGACCGGGTTGACCGCCGGCGAGGCGGAGGCACTGTTCCTGGCCGGCATGCCGGGGCCCGCCGCCGAGCTGGGCCTCGGGTCGGTGCTCGCCGCCGCCGAGCTGAAGCTGCGCGCCGCGCTGCCGGCGGAGCTGGCCGACCGGGGCGGGCGGATCCGGCAGCGGTTCCACCTCGACGCCCCCACCTGGTTCCGTGAGCCCGAAGACACCCCCCACCTGGCGGAGCTGGCCCGGGCGGTGTGGGAGGACCGGCGTGTGCAGGTGCGCTACCGGCGGTGGAAGACCCCGCGGGAGGTGACCCGGACGCTCGCCCCGCTGGGCGTGGTGCTCAAGGCGGGCCGCTGGTACCTGGTGGCCGACGCGGGCGGGCAGGTGCGTACCTACCGGGTCGGGGCGGTGCTGGACCTGACCGTCCTCGACGAGGGGTTCGACCGCCCGGACGGCTTCGACCTGGCCCGCTGCTGGCAGGAGCACGCCGAGCGGTACGAGCGGGGCGTGTACCGCGACGAGGCCCGGGTGCGGATGACGACGGCGGCGCTGGAACTGGCGGCGCACGTCCTCCCGCCGGCCATGAGCCGGGCGGCGCGGGCGGCGGCCTCGGCGCCGGACCCGGCCGGCTGGGTGCGCACGACGGTGCCGATCGAGTCGGTGAAGCACGGGCACGTGGAGCTGCTCAAGCTCGGCGCGCAGGTGGAGGTGCTCGCCCCGGCCGAGCTGCGCGAGCGGTTCCGCGCCACCGCGCACAACCTGGCCGCCCTCTATCCGCAGCGGGCCGACCGCCCCGCCCCTCGTGGGACGTGACCGGGGGCGGGACGGGGCGCACCGCCCGTTCCGCCCCCGCCTGGTGCTCAGGCGCTGATCTCCTTGCGGCCGTTGCCGTTGGCGCCGGCCGTGACGGTGACCCGGCGGGGCTTGGCCCGCTCAGCCACCGGGATGCGCAGCGTCAGCACGCCGTTGTCGTAGCCGGCCTCGAGCTTGTCGGTGTCGAGGGTGTCGCCGAGGAACAGCCGCCGGGTGAAGGTGCCCATCGGGCGTTCGGCGGCGACGAGTTCGACGTTGTCGCCGGCGGGCCGGCGCCGCTGCGCGCGGACGGTCAGCACGTTGCGCTCCACGGTGCAGTCGATGCTGTCCGGGTCGACGCCGGGCAGGTCGAACGCCGCGTAGAACCAGTCCCCGTCGCGGTAGGCGTCCAGCGGCATGACCGCCGGGCGCGCGGCGGTGCCGAAGAACTGCTCGGTGAGCCGGTCGATCTCACGGAACGGGTCGGTGCGCATCAGCATGGTCCTGCCTCCTCGGTTCTCCTGGCCGAAGGTATCTGGTTGAGTCTGGGTGACTCAACTTCCTGTTCCTTATTTAGCGCGCCGCGCGGGCGTCGTCAAGCCGGTCGGCATGCGGCGTGGGGCCGGCGGCGGGATCAGCCCCGGGGCGCCGCCGGGTGCCCTGGGGCTGACATGTGGACGGTGCCCCGAGCGCCCGGCGACAGCGTGCCTCGTCTCACGTGCCGGCCAAACGATGCGGCGTTCCAATCTCCCCAATGAGGCAGTAGCGTCCCCTGTGGACGATCTACCGACGAAAGACGAGGAAGGTCCGTGATCCGACGCTCCAGGGCATTGTTGTCCGCGACGGCCGTCCTGTTCGCCTGCGCCGTCGCGCAGCCCGCCTCCGCGGAAGGCTCCGCAGCTCCCGCAGCCGCCATCGTGCGGCCGGTCTCGGGCGTCAGCCCGCTGCCGGCAGGCTGCGGACTTCCCCCGACCGACGGCTACACGCTGAACCCGAACACCGAAGCCCTGCCCGTGGTGGCGCGGGACCCGAACCGTCCGTGGCACCTCGTCACGGTGTTCCAGCAGGACCGCTGGAACCGCTACGGCAGCAACGGCGCGGTCACCGCCGTGTCGGACGACTTCGGCCTGAGCTGGAAGCGGTCCCAGAACCTGCCCGCCTTCTCCCGCTGCACCGGCGGCACGGCCGCCAACGGCGGGGACTACGACGTCACGACCGACCACTGGATCACGGTCACCCCGTCGGGTACGGCGGTGGCCGCGGCGTTCTCGCTGTCGCGCGCCGGCGACGTGACCGCCATCCTGGTGGCCCGGTCCGCTGACGGCGGCCAGAACTGGGACGCCCCGGTCACCCTCCAGCGGGACGACAACCCGCGGTTCTTCAACGATCGCCCCACGGTGACCGCGGACCCCTACCGCCCGGGCGTCGTCTACGCGGTGTGGGACCGCGTCGACAGCACGGAGGCGGGCTGGGTGCAGCCGATCTACCTGGCGAAGTCGACCGACGACGGGCGCACCTGGACCACGCGCAAGGTGTACGACTTCCCGAACAACAGCGGCGCCATCGGCACCCAGTTGGTGCCCCTCGCGGATGGCACGCTGGTGATGGGCATGCACTACGAGACCAACACCGAATCCGCCACCCAGGTCATCCGCTCGACCGACGGCGGCCGGACCTGGTCGGCGCCGACGCTGGACGTGCCGGCCCCGTTCGCGGTGGGCCCCCGCATCCCGGACCCGGACAACTCGGGCGACCCGGTACGCAACGCCTCCCTGCCGCTGCTGGCCGCCCGGCCGAACAGCCAGGTGGTGAACGCCGTCTGGCAGAGCCAGGCCGCCGACGGCACGTTCCACGTGGACTACTCCCGCTCGACGGACGGTGGGAAGAGTTGGTCCAGCCCGATCCGGGTGGACAAGACGCCCACCGGTTCCGCCGCCGTACCGGTCGTCGCCGCGGCCGAGGACGGCACCGTCGCCATCACGTACTACGACTTCCGCAACAACACGCCCGACCCCGCCACCCTGCCCACCGACCTGTGGGCCATCACCTGCGCGAAGGACTGCACGCAGCCCGGGGCGTGGCGCGAGCAGCACATCGAGGGGCCGTTCGACACGCGGAAGCTCCCGGCGACGAGCGCGGGACGCATGATCGGTGACTACACCGGCCTGGTGTCGAACAACGGCGTCTTCGTGGCCGTGTACGGCGTGGCCACCAACAACGCCACCAACCCCGTGGACATCCACAGCGCGATCTTCGACAACTGAGTGGTGGTGCCGCCGCTGGCGGGGTTCGGTCGGACCGGGCCCCGCCAGCGCGGTTTGATCAGCCAATACCGGCGCGCGCCGCCGGAGGCGTCAGCTCGAGGACCTTCTCGAACCAGTGCTGGGCGTAGACGTCGTCGTTGAACGCCGGGATCTCGCGGTAGCCGTGCCGCGCGTACAGGGCGCGGGCCTCGACGAGGTCGCTGCGGGTGTCCAGCCGGATCCGGGCGATCCCGGCGGCGCGGGCCCGCTCCTCCACGGCGGCGAGCAGCACCGCGCCGCCGCCGTGGCCGCGGTGCGCCGGGCTCACGTACACCCGGGTGAGCTCCGCCCAGTCGGGCCGCAACCGCAGCCCGGCGCAGGCGGCGGGGCGGCCGTCGCGATACCCCACGAGGAAGAACCCGGTGGGCGCGGTCAGGTCGTGGCTCGGCTCGTCGGCCATCGCCGCCGCGACCTCGCCCGGGCGGACCGGGCGGCCGTGGTAGCGGCGGACCATCTCCTCGTAGTACGCCTCGAGCAGGGCCACCGCGTCGGGATGGTCGGGGTGGGTCGGGGTCACCGTCCAGTCTGTGGTCGTCACCCGTCGATCATCACGGTCGGGGCAACCGGATATCCGCGCGCCGGCCCCACCGGTCCACCGAGCTGATCGAGCCGGGTGGCCGGTGCCCCCGGCGCGACGCGGACGGGCTGGTCAGCCGCGGCGGGCCGGCAGCAGGGGAATCAAAACCGCGGCCACCGCCAGGTGCATCGCACCCAGGGCGATCTTGGCCCCGCCGGTGGCCTCGGTGGCGAAGACCGGGGCGAGGGAGAGCAGGGCCAGCAGCACCGCCAGGACCGTCCAGACGACGCCGGCCCGCGGGCCGAGGAAACGCTCCAGCACGACCAGCCCGACCCAGCCGACCAGGGCCGAGACGAGGGAGAAGAGGACGACGGGGGCGAGGACGACGGTGAAGGCGGGCTGGCCGGGGTTCTCGACGGTGTAGTCGACCCCGGCGAGCGCGCCGACGGTCCAGATCAGCGCGCAGGCCAGGACGGCGGCGCCGACGCCGAGCGCGCGCCGGCGGGTGGACGAGGTGGCGGGGGCGGTTTGTGCGGTCGCGCTCACGGCTGCTCCTGAAGTCAGGGGGACACCAACAGATGCGACCGTAGCAGATCGTCTTGCTCGGGACTATCTAGCGCGGAACTAACATCCGTCGCGTCCGGCCGGGCCGCAGGCGCCGGCGCCGCTGAGCCGGCCGCCGACCAGGCTCGTGATCGACCGCAGGAACACCGCGCGATCGGCCTCGGGCAGCGCGGAGAGCACGTCGTCCTGGATCCGGGCGGCGATCTGCTGGGCCTGGACGAGGACCTTTTCGCCCTCCGGGGTGACCTCCACCAGGCGGGCCCGCCGGTCGCCGGGTGACGGGCGTCGCCGCGCCAGCCCGGCGGTCTCCAACTGGTCGAGGGTGACGACCATCGTGGTCTTGTCGATCCCGCACAGCTCGCCGAGTTGGCGCTGCGTCAGCCCGCCCGGCCGGGCCTTGAGCAGCACGCAGTGCGCCCGCGGCGAGATGCCGAGTTCGGCCAGGCCCGCGGCATGCTCCGTCATCAGCGCGTGGCTGGCCCAGGAGAGCATGAACATGAGGTCAGGGGTGCCGCCCGGCGTGCACGAGGTCATACGCCGAGGCTAACAAGGTGCTCCCGGAGCAGACGGTTCGCGGCGCGGACGGTCAGTCGCCGACGCGCCAGTAGACGCCCTGCTCGCGGGCCAGCAACTGCTCGTCGATCAGGTACCGCCGCACGGTCACGTGGTCGCAGCCGCCGCCCTCGCACCAGCGCCGCAGCAGCTCGTCCACGGCCCGCTCCGGATAGCGCACCCCCGGCTCGAATGACGTCGCGACGTGCGCCAGCAGCACCCTGCGGCGGCCGCGCTGTGCCGGCAGTCCGACCAGGACGCCGTCACGCAGGAACGTGCGCAGCACCCGGTCGGCGGCCTCCCCCGCCGGGCGGGGCCGCGCCGGGGTGCGGGCGGCCTCGCGCAACCGGTCGGCGTCCACCCGCAGCTCACCGTCGCCGCCGGCCACCAGGCCCGCGTCGACGAGGCGCCGGAGGGCGGTGACCACCTGCCGCGCCGACAGGCCGGTCCGGTCGGCCACCGCCGCGGCGTCCGCGCCGCCCAGCACGATCGCCGCGAAGACCCGCCGTCGTACGTCGTCGGCGAGTGCCCCCGCCACGTCCCGCGCCGTCATGCCGGCCACCCTGCCAGCAGGCGCACGATCGCCGCCACGGCATTTCCTCGCCGGGTCGATCAGTCGCGCGGCTGCTCGGCGCGCAGCACGACCCGGCGCAGCAGGTCGGACAGCAGGCGCCGCTCCGGTGGGGTGAGGGCGGCGAACAGCCGGTGCTCCTCGGCGCCCCGCACGTCCATGGCCCCGTGCCAGGCGGCCCGGCCCGCCTCGGTCAGCTCCACGTCGACCCGCCGCCGATCGGTGGTGGACGGGATCCGGCGCACGAAGCCGCGCCGGAGCAGCGCGTCGACCCGGGCGGTGACGGAGGCGGGAGCCATCGCCAGGTCGCGCGCCAGGTCCGACGGGGCCGCCCGACCTCCTCGCCCGGCCAGGGCGTGCAGGGTGTCGTACTCGTGCCCGTGCAGGTCGAAGCCGACGAGGGTCCGCTCCTTGACGTCGCGCAGGTGGCGGGTGAGGAACTGGATCCGGGTCACCGCCCCTTCGATGTCGGGGTCGAGCGTCGGCAGGATCGGCAGCCAGCGCTCGACGTGGCGGTCGACGTGGTCGCGGTCGGTCATGGCTCCAGCCTATGCCGATGTCGAAATATTCGTTGTCGAAAGGTTCGATGTCGAAGTACATTGCTCGGGTGACCCATCCTCTGCGCGCACGCCCCTTCCGGCTGCTGTTCCTCGGCCGCACCGTCTCCGCCGTCGGTGACGCCGTGGTGCCCGCCGCCCTGGCGCTGGCCGTGCTCCGCGCGACCGGCTCCACAGGCGCCCTCGCCCTCGTGCTGGCCTGCGCGATGGTGCCCCGGCTGCTCCTGCTCCCCCTCGGCGGCGTGCTCGCCGACCGGCTCGACGCCCGCCGCGTCGCGATCGTCGCCGATCTCGTGCGCTGCCTCGCGCAACTCGCCGTCGGCCTCGAACTGCTCGGCCAGGCGTCGCTCGGCGTGATCGCGGTGGCCGCCGCGATCGGCGGCGCCGCCGGCGCGTTCGCCCTGCCCACCACCTCACCGCTGGTCGCCGGCACCGTCGACGCCACCCAACGGCAGCAGGCCAACGCACTACTGGGCGTCACCGCCAACGCCAGCCGCCTCGCCGGCCCGGCGCTGGCCGGCGCGCTGATCTGGGCCGCCGGGCCGGGCTGGGCCTTCATCCTCGATGCCGCGACGTTCGCGCTCAGCGCGCTGCTGCTCGCGGTCGTCCGCGTCCGCCACGTCCCGATGCCGAGGCGCACCGTCCTCTCCGACCTCGCGCACGGCTGGCGGGAGGTCCGCAGCCGCGACTGGTTCTGGACCAGCCTGCTCGGCCACGGCGTCTGGAACGGCGCCGCCGCCGTCCTGACGACCCTGGGCCCGGCGATCGCCGTACGACGCCTCGGCGGCGAGGGGGTCTGGGTGCTGATGCTCCAGGCCGGCGCGGTCGGCATGCTCGCCGGCTCGCTGCTCGCCGCCCGGATCCGCCCCCGCCGCCCGGTGCTGGTGGCCAACCTCGGGCTCGCCAGCTACGCCGCGCCGCTGGCCCTGCTCGCCGTCGCCGCCCCCGCCCCGCTGGTCATCGCCGCCTACGGGGTGGCGCTGAGCGCCCTCGGCTACCTCAACCCGGTGTGGGAGACCGTCGTGCAGGGGCAGTTCCCGCCCCACGTCCTCGCCCGGGTCGCCTCGTACGACTGGCTGGTCTCCCTCGGCGCGATGCCGCTGGGCTACGCCCTCGCGCCGATCGCGGCGCGCGCCTGGGGCGACTCCACACCCCTGCTCGCGGCGAGCGCGCTGGTCCTCGTCGCCTGCGCCGGCACCGCCGCCGTGCCCGGCGTACGACGACTCACCTCCACGCCGGCGCCGCGCGGCGACCTGGCGGCCGCCGCGCGGTGAGCGCTCAGAGCGCGTGCCCCGTGGTGGCGTCCACATGGTCGGGCACCGGGTCGTGCCGGTCCCCGACAGTCAGGGTGCCCGCCGGCTCGAACATCAGGATCGACGCGCCACCCGGCGAAGACGGTCGGTGCTCCACCCCGCGGGGCACCACGTGCACCGCCCCGCGGGGCAGCACCACCTCCCGCTCGGCGCCGCCGTCGCCGTCGCGCAGGGCGATGCGCAGCTCCCCCTCCAGGACCAGGAAGAACTCGTCGGTGTCGTCGTGGGCGTGCCAGACGTGCTCGCCGGCGACCTTCGCGATCCGCACGTCGTAGTCGTTGACCCGGGTGACGATGCGCGGGCTCCACAGCTCCGTGAAGCTGGCGAGCGCGCCCGCCAGCTCGATCGGCTCGTTTCTCATCCCGTCATCCTCGCCGTAGGTGGCAACCGCTGTCAGCCCGCGGCTTCCGGCCCGACCCGCCAGGGGTGGACCAGGCGGCGGGCCCGACCCGCCAGGGGTGGACCAGGCGGCGGGCCCGGACGGCGGCGACCACGGCCGGGGCCGGCGCGCACCGCCGCCAGGTCGTCAACCGGCGCGTCGCGGCGAGGGGCCCGGACTCTGCGCGCCGACGCCGGGTACGGCAGAGTGGCACCGACGAGCGAGGGTGGCCCGACGGGCCGTACGGGAGGGTGGTGGCCGTGCAGGGCTCGACCGGGGTGGTGTTCCCGAAGACCGACGGGGGGCGCAGCACCTCCGCGCTCGGGCGGACGGTCGTCGCCGACGCCCTGCGCGCCGTCGACCCGGTCGGCGCGCGCTCGGCCGAGCACGAGACGAACTGGCGCCACGGCTACCTCGGGCACTTCCGGCGGCTCGTCGAGGCCGGGCTGCTCTCCCGCGACGCCGCGGTCACGATCGCCCGCGACGGGCTCGCCTCGCTGCACCGAAGGATGAGCGTGCTGCGCGCCGACGGCACCGAGATCGGCCTCGGCGAGGTCTTCACCACCACCCCCGCCGACGTCGCGCCGCTGCGCACGGCGACGGTCGCCGGCACCGGCGAGGCCGAGCGCGAGCTGTCCCTGCCGTACCGGGGCCAGCGACTGCGCGGCGACGACCTGCGCCGCCGGCTCGACGCGTGGGTCACCGCCGGCGTCGTCGAGCCGTCCTGCGCCGACGCGGTACGCGCCGTCATGGCGAACCCGGACTGGCTGGACCTGCGCGACCAGCGCATCGTGGTGCTCGGCGCGGGCGCGGAGATGGGCCCGCTGCCGTCCGTGCTGCGCTGGGGCGGCGACGTGGTCGCCGTCGACCTGCCGCGGCCGGAGATCTGGCGGCGGCTGCTGCACACGGCGCGCCGCAGCGGCGGCCGGCTCCACCTGCCCGTGCCGGCCGGCACCGACCCCGACGACGACGCGCTCGCCGCCCGCGCGGGCGCCGACCTGCTGCACAACCTCCCGCAGGTCGCCGACTGGCTGCTCGACGTCGACGGCCGGCTCGTGCTGGGCAACTACGTCTACGCCGACGGCGCGACCAACGTCCGGGCCGCCACGGCGGTCGACGCGCTCACGCTGCGGTTGCAGGAGCGCCGCGACGACGTCGCGCTCGCGTTCCTGGCCACCCCCACCGACGTCTTCGCCGTACCCGGCGACGCCGTGCGCCACGCCGAACAGGGCTACGCCGCCCGCGGCATCCTCCGCCGGTCGCTGCGGGTGGCATCCGGGGGCAGACTCCTGCACCGCAACTACCCGCCGGGGGCGGACCCGGGCGTCAACGACAGCCTCGTGCCCCAGCAGGGTCCCAACTACGCGCTGGCCAAGCGCCTGCAGCGGTGGCGGGCGACGGTGGCCCGCCAGGCGGGGGCGACCGTGTCGTTCGCGGTGGCGCCACCCACCCGCACCCGCTCGGTGCTGCGCAACCGGGCGCTCGCCGCCGCGTACGCGGGCGCGCACCGGTTCGGCATCGAGGTGTTCGAGCCGGCGACGAGCAACACGCTGATGGCCGCGCTCCTGGTGCACGCCCTGCGCACCGGCGGCCCGTCGCTGCCGCACCCGTGGCAGGACGAGGCGTACGGCGCGGCGCACGGCGGGCTGTGGCGGGTGCCGTACGCCCCGCGCAGCGCCCTCGGCCTGGCCGTCCTGCTCGGGTTCGGCGGCGCGCGCGCCTGACCGGCCCCCGCGTGCTCAACCGCAGTTCGTCAGGCGCGCCCCGAATGCCTGGCAGGCGCTGCGGAAGCCGGACGGCTCGTGGACGGTGAAGTCCGCGTCCAGGAAGGCGAGGCTCAGCAGCAGCCACTCCCAGGTGTCGAGCATCAGCACGGCCCTGGTCCGGTGCTCGTCCAGGGCCGCGAGTTCGGCCTCCTGATACCGCAACGCGTCGGCGACCGCCGGCAGGGGCGCGTGCACGGTGAGGACGACCCGCTCGCGGTCCCTGTTGAGCCCCTGCCGGAGGTAGTCGAGGGCGGTGTCGGCGGGCAGCGGCCTGGGGGCGTAGGTGCTCGTCGACGTGCGCAGGTGGGTGATGCGGTCGATGCGGAACACCCGCCAGTCGCCGCGCTGGGTGTCCCAGGCGAGGAGGTACCAACGCAGGTGGTGGTGGATCTGGCGGTGCGGTTCGACCCGCCGGGACGTGGTCGCGCCCTGCCTGCCGGCGTAGTCGAAGGTGACGACGCTGCGGTGCTGGATGGCGGCGGCCAGACTCGCCAGGTCCTCGGCGCTGGTGCTCGGGGCGAGCGCCGGGCTGGTCTCCAGGCTCGCGCGCAGCTGCGCGGCGCGGCGACGCAGACGCTTCGGCAGGTACTGGTCGACCTTGCCGTAGGCGCGGGTGGCGGCGTCGTCCACGCTTCCTTCGGCGGCGCTGCCGGTGGCGGCGAGGGTGGCCAGCCCGAGGAGGGTCGCGACCGCCTCGTCGTCGTCGAGCACGAGGGGCGGCAGCGCGGCGCCGGCGGTGAGCCGGTAGTGGCCGCCGGGGCCGGGCCGGGTCTCGACGGGGTAGCCGTAGCCGCGGAGACGGTCGACGTCGCGGCGCAGCGTCCGGGGGCTGACGTCGAGCCGCGCGGCCAGCTCGTCGCCGCTGAACGCCCGGCCCGTCTGCAGCGCGGCGAGCAGGGCGAGAACGCGCTGGGTGACATCGGCCATGCCACCAGTGTCGCCGACATCGCGGTCAGATTCCGTCCGCATCTCCTCGTACGGTCCACTGCATGTCACCGCGAACGATCCGCATCCGGGGTGCCCGGACCAACAACCTGAAGTCCGTGGACGTGGACGTCCCGCGCGGCCGGCTGGTCGTGTTCGTGGGCGTGTCAGGCTCGGGCAAGTCGTCGCTCGTGTTCGACACGATCGCGGCGGAGGCCGGCCATCAGCTCACCGAGACGTTCCCGCCGTTCGCGCGCAACCGCCTGCCGAGGTGGACCCGCCCCGACGTGGACGAGATCGACGGGCTGTCGCCGGTGGTGGTGATCGACCAGCGCAGGATCGGCGGGAACGCCCGCTCCACGGTGGGCACCGTCACCGACGCCTGGACCTACCTGCGGCTGCTGTTCTCCCGCGTCGGCTCGCCCCACGTGGGCGAATCCAACCACTTCTCGTTCAACGACCCCGCCGGCATGTGCCCGACCTGCTCCGGCCTGGGCGAGGTCGTGGTGAGCGCCGTCGACCGGTTCCTGGACCTGGACAGGTCCCTCGCCCAGGGGGCGATCCTGCTGCCCGGCTTCGGCAACGGCGGCTACTGGTACTCCCAGTACGCCGACATCGGCAGCTTCGACGTCGACACGCCGCTGCGGGACTGGAGCGAGGCGCAGCGCGCGGCACTGCTCTACGGCGGCGAGAACGCCGCGCGCCTCGGCACCCGGCCCCCCAAGGACTACGAGGGCGTGGTGCAACGGTTCGAACGGATCTACCTGCACACCTCCGACGACCTGTCCGACCGCAAGCAGGAGACCCTCGCCCGGTTCACCCGCTCCGCCGTCTGCGCCGACTGCGGCGGCGACCGCCTCAACGAGGCCAGCCGCAGCGCCACTGTCCTCGGCCACACCATCGGGCAGCTGGCCCGCATGGAGGTCACCGAGCTCACCGAGGTGCTGCGGCGGGTGAGCGACCCGGCCGTCGCCCCTGTCGTGAGCGCGCTCGTGGACCGGCTGCGGGCCATGACCACGATCGGGCTCGGGTACCTGCACCTCGGCCGGGCCACCACCAGCCTGTCCGGCGGGGAGTCGCAACGCGTCAAGACCGTCAAGCACCTCGGCAGCAGCCTCGTCGAGATGCTCTACGTCTTCGACGAACCCACCGTCGGCCTGCACCCGCGTGACGTCGCCGCCATGACCGCCCTGCTGCGGCAACTGCGCGACAAGGGCAACACCGTCCTCGTCGTCGAACACGACCCCGCCGTCATGGCGATCGCCGACCAGATCATCGAGATCGGACCCGACGCCGGCACCGACGGAGGGACACTCGTCTTCCAGGGCACCTTCGACCAGCTCCGGGCGGCGCGCACACCGACCTCGACGGCACTCGCCGCGCAGGCGCCCGTCGTCACCGCCCCCCGCACGGCCACCGGGACGATCACGGTGGCGGACGCCACCCGCAACAACCTCCGGAACCTGACCGTCGACATCCCCACCGCGGTCTTCACCGTCCTCACCGGAGTCGCCGGATCAGGCAAGTCGAGCCTCGCCGCGGAGCTGGTCGCCCAGCACGACGCCGTCGTGATCGACCAGAGACCCGTCAGCGCCAACCGTCGGTCCACCCCCATCACGTACACGGGCATCGCCGCCCCCGTCCGCAGGCTCTTCGCCAAACACAGCGGGCTGCCCGCCGGCATGTTCAGCGCCAACTCCGAAGGCGCCTGCCCCGACTGCCACGGGCTGGGCGTCCTCTACACGGACCTGGCTTTCATGGACGGCCAGGAGACGGTCTGCCAGACCTGCCGAGGACAGCGCTTCACCAGCGAGGTGCTCCGCCACCGGGTCAACGGACTCTCCATCGCCGACATCGACGCCCTGACCGTCAGCGACGCCATCCAGCGCGTACCCGACCAGGCGATCCGCGACGCGCTGCGGCACCTCGAACAGGTCGGGCTCGGCTACCTGCGCCTCGGCCAGCCACTCACGACGCTGTCCGGCGGCGAGTGCCAGCGAATCAAGATAGCCAGGGAACTGCGCGACGCCGCCGAACCGAGCCTCTACGTCCTGGACGAGCCCACCACCGGTCTGCACCTGCGCGACATCGGTACCCTGCTGCGGATACTCGACCAGCTCGTCGACCGCGGCCACACCGTCGTCGTCATCGAGCACCACCTCGACGTGATCCGCCACGCGGACTGGATCATCGACCTCGGCCCCGGACCCGGCAGACACGGCGGGCGGGTCCTCTACGAGGGGCCGGTCGCGCAGCTCGCCGGCACCCCCACCGCCGACGCCCTACGGGCGCAATAGCCGCCAGTTACAGGAGCTGGGGCAAGTCGCGGCGCGTGGGGACGGCGACGCTGTCGCCCGGGGGCGGCCAGCGCCGATAGGGTGATCACGTGGGACAGGACGAACGGCTCCTTCACGCCTCGTCGTTCGGCGCGGCGGCGACCGCATACGCCGAGCACCGCCCGGACTATGCGCAGGCCGCGGTGCGCTGGGCGCTCGAGCCCGCGCCCGGCTTGCGGGTGCTCGACCTCGGTGCCGGAACCGGCAAGCTCACCGCCACGCTGGGTGCGGTGGGCGCCGACGTCACCGCGGTCGAGCCCGACCCGGCGATGCTGACCGAGCTGCGCCGCGCACTGCCGGACGTCGGGGCGCTGCCCGGCAGCGCCGAGGCGATACCGCTGCCGGACGCGTCCGTCGACGCCGTGCTGGCCGGCAACGCCATGCACTGGTTCGACATGGCCGTCGCGGGGCCCGAGATCGCCAGGGTCCTGGTGCCGGGCGGCGTCCTGGCCGGCCTGTGGAACGTCATGGACGACCGGGTCGACTGGGTCGCCGGGCTCGCGCGGGTCAGCCCGAGCGCGGCGATCGGCCCGCGTGACACGCCCACCAGTTGGCGCGCCGAGACGGCCGACGCACACCTTCCGAAGAACGGCGTGGCCGCCCGGTTCGGCTCCCCGGAGCAGGCCGAGTTCCCCCACGGGCAGCGCCGCACCGCCGACTCCCTCGTGGCGACCCTCGCCACGAGGGCGGGCATGCTGGTCATGCCGGAACAGGAACGACAGGCCACGCTCGGCCGGATCCGCGCCTACCTCGCGAGCAGACCGGAGACCGCCAACGGCGAGTTCACCCTGCCGATGCTGACCTGCGTGCTGCGCGTCCGACGGCTCTGAAAGGCAGCCCCGGCGACCTTGCCCGACCGAGGACCTGTGCGAGCGGGTGTGGCTGCGCGTCGGTCTCGGCGTGGTTCGAAAGGTGCAGCCGGGCGGGCCGGGTGGCCCGCCCGGCTGCGTCCCCGTTAGTCCCCGGCCATCACGGTGAAGGTGAATCCGGCGCTCGTCGGACGGCGCAGCGGAATGTCGCACTTGATCCGGCGCAGCACCTCGTTCCTGCTGAAGCCGAGCCCTTGCGCGATGAGCCGGTCCGGGCGCACCGGTACCGGATCCTCGAAGACGACCTCCACCTGGACCGGCCACGCGTCGGCGTGCCATGCCGACGGGATGTCCAGCCGCCAGGCGCCCGTCCAGTCCAGGGCGAAACGGTTGCGCCGGGCGAGGAAGGGATCCAACAGCCTGGACGCCACCAGCTTCGGATCGTTGGCGTGATAGCCGTCGAGCTCGGCCGGATCGAAGGAGCTGACCGGCGCTCGCTCGTGCACGGTGAGCTTGCTCGTCCGGTTGCAGGTTACGCAGCGGACCAGCAGCCACACGTCCAGCAGCTTGCCGTTGGCGTTGACGCGGAACCTGCCCTCGCCGGTGGTGGCCGACTCCGACCGGCAGTCCACGCACCGGAGCGACAGCAGAGGCAGCCTGGTCCGACGAACGACCCAGGGCAGCACGGTATGAGGTTGTGAAGACAAGAGAATTCTCTCTCTAGACCTGACACGAGGCCGATTACGCGCGGCCTCGGACGCTGCATGACCGGGCGCACGAGGGCAGCCCGGCAGAACCGACGGGAGCGTCGGCTACAGGTGAGCGGAAGAAGGTGTCAGGTCTAAAGAGCAGGCGGGGTCACGCGGGTTGTCCTCTGTCCTCACTGTGATGAACCGCAGGCAACCTACGCGAACGCCGAAGGAAGGCTCAAGCGGTTTCCGGCCGAGACTGCGTCAGCGCTACCTCCTGAGCGGCACGCCGCGTGTCGTACTCCTGCGCTTGATCCGGTGCAGGGACCAGAAGTTGTCGGCTCGGATCTTGTCCGGATTGGCCCTGCGGTTCTTGTGGAGGCTGGCGCGGGCGTACTCCCGGCACGGGGGCGCACGAGATCAGGTCACGTCCGGCCTTCATGACGCTCTCGACCGGCCGGGTCCGCTCCCATCGGCGACACACTTCGGGCCCCAACACGACCGGAGACTGCCGTTACACAAGAACAGTCATTATGGTGTGCTGCCGGTTTGTCGGTTTTGTTCGGTTGGATTGCCTGATTATCATTGTCGGTAATCCGATAATTAGTGCGGCATCGAGACGCTGCTCGCCGTCACCCTCGTTGCCGCCTGTTGGGGGCATGTCGCTGCTGAACAACGCCCTGCGAGACCCGGAGATCATGACCCGCGAGGGAAACCGCCTCCTGCGCTGGCTCGACTCCCTGACGCCGGCGACCGGGCCTGCTGAGCGGACGGGCGAGGCGCCCGCGCCCGCGGCCTGATGGCGCGGCAGTGCCCCCCGCTCCCTGAGGAAGCCGCCCGGCCTCAGCGGTGGTCGTTCTCCTTCAGCTCGATCACCCATGCCCGACGCTCGGCGAGCTTGCCGTCGCGCATGACGAACACCTCCGCCATCGACATGCGCGTCTCATCGCCGGTGTCGCGCCGCACCGAGCCGACCAGCTCCGCCATCACGGTGTCGTCCTGCTCCACCGTGCGTACGACCTCCAGCCGGGGCGGGGGCACGAGACCGGGGCAGCCGCCCGGTCCGGCGCCGCCGCCTCCGGCGACTCCTGAATCCCGGCACCCCGGCGAACGCCGCCACCGCCGGCCGTCGCGTCGGCGCGCACCCGCGGGTGTTCGGACGTGACCCTGGTGGGGCGGCCACGGTGTGACGCTGTTCACTGAGCACATGCGTTCTCCGACGGTATGTGCCGTTCCGGGCACCTCCTTGAGGAGCAACTCGCGCCCGGAGTCGACCTTTCGCGTCACGCAACCCGGAAAGACCGCACCGAACCTGCTTGCTCAATGGTCAAGAGTCGTTGACCATTGAGCGCATGCCTACCGATGATCTTCCCGAGGCGCTTCATGTCACCACTGACGAGCAGCTACGTGCCGTCTCCAACCTCACCCGGCACCGGATCATGGCCGTGCTCCGCTTCGAGCCGGCGACGATCAGCCAGATCGCCGAGCGAGTGGGCCTCGCGAAGGGAAGTTCCAGCTATCACGTGCGGCTGCTCGAGCGGGCCGGCCTGGTGAAGGTGGTACGGACGCGGAAGGTGCGGGGGGTCACCGAGCGGTACTACGCCATGGCCGCGCAGTCGATCGTGCTACCGGATCCGGGCGAGGGAGGGCCGGATGTGCTGATGCGGCATGCGGTGGCCGACCTGGAGGCGGCACCGGCGCAGAGCGAGCGACACGTACGGATGGCGCACCTGCGGCTCACCGATGAGCAGTTCGCGGAGTTGGGGGCGCGGCTGCAGGCACTGGCGGACGAGTACCGGGAGCTGTCGGATCCGTCGCTGCCGGACGCGTCACTCGTCTTCGCACTGTTCCACCCCGCCCGGCGCGAGCAGGCCGAAGGGGACGCCAAGTGACCTCAGAGGCAACGAAGCTGCCAACCGGGTTCGGACGGCTGTGGACCGCACAGACGGTGTCCTCGCTCGGTGACGGGGTGATGCACGCCGCCCTGCCGCTGCTCGCGTTGACGGTGACGCGGGACCCGATGGCGCTCGCCGTCGTCGCGGCCGCCGGGACACTGCCCTGGCTGCTCTTCGGGGTGCTCGGCGGTGCGCTGGTGGACCGCTGGGACCGTCGACGCACCATGTGGATCGCGGACACCGCGCGTGCGGCACTGCTCGCGATACCGGCGGCAGCGGCCGTGCTCGACGTGCTGAGCGTTCCGCTGCTCGCGGCCGTCGCCTTCCTGCTCGGCCTCGGCGGACTCTTCTTCGACACGGCCGCCACGGCCTATCTGCCGGATCTGCTCGGCCGCGACCCGGCGCTCTTGGAGCGCGCCAACGCCCGCCTGCGCGGCGCGCAGACCGCCGCTTCCGGCTTCGCGGGCCCGCCTGCGGGCAGTGCCCTGCTCGTGCTCGGGCGGGCGGTTCCGCTGCTCGCCGACGCGGTGTCGTTCGCGCTCTCCGCCCTGCTCGTACGGTCGCTGCCTGCCGTCCCCCGGCCCGTACCGCAGGTCCGTGAGTCGCTGCTTCGGCAGGCGCGGGCCGGGGCCTCGTACGTCTTGCGGGATCGGTTGCTGCTCGGGCTCGCGCTGCGTCCGGCGGTCGGGAACGTCGCCTTCCTCGCCGTGGAGACCGTACTCGCCCTCTTCGCCCACGATCGTCTCGGCATCGGCGTCCTCGGCTTCGGCCTGCTCCTGACGGCGGAGGCCACCGGCGGTCTGCTCGGCGCGGGCATCGCCTCCTTCCTCGGCCGACGACTCGGCACCGGCACCGCGCTGACGTGCACGGCCGCGGTCGAAGGGCTGGCCATCCTGGGGCTCGCCGCCGCCCCGAATCCGTACGTGGCCGGGCTCGCGCTCGCCGTCTGCGGGGCGGGCATGGGCGCCACGATGGTGCTCGGCCCCTCCCTCCGACAGGCGATCGTCCCGGCCCACCTGATGGGTCGGGTCGCCTCCACCTCCCGGATGCTCGCCATGTGCGCCGCCCCGTTCGGCGCCTTCCTCGGCGGCTGGCTGGCCGCCACGTACGACGTACGCACCCCGCTCTACGCCGCCGCCGGCCTCCTCCTTGCCATGACCGCCGTCACGTCGACCATGACCAGCAACCGCCGGGTCGAGGCGGCGCTACGTGGTTCTTCCGACCGTACGGGTCCGGCAGAGGACAGCAGCCACCCCGCCCGGGTGCCCGATGCAGTCATCTCCGCCTGATCGGCGCCACCCACCAGCTCCGAAGTCACGACTGCCGGAAAGGCATCAGATGCTCTACTCGACCGCACGCGTCGTCACCGACCGCCCCCACCGCTACATCAAGCAACTGGTCTCTCACATGGGTCGCAAGGTGCCCACCGAACTCGACGAGGAACGCGGGTCCATCATGTTCAGCCTCGGCAGCTGCCTGCTCGTGGCCTCGACCGCCCACTTCGACATGATCGTCAAAGCCGGCGCGGCGGACGCCGTCGCGGCGGTGGAGGACACCATCACCCGCCACCTGCTGCGATTCGCGACCAGGGACGCGCTCACCGTCGACTGGCTGCCCCTGGTGCGACCCGCCACGACCGAGGACGACGCCGCTCTCCTCGCCCTCGACCGTGCGGCGTGGACCGCCGGGTCGGGGCTTCCCTCCACCCGGGCCGAGGAGCGGACGGCGTACTTCAACGAACGACGCAAGCCCGAAACCCACCTGGTCGCCGCTCTCGGCGGCCAGATCATCGGCACCGTGAGTACCCACCAGACGACCCGGTTCCCGGAAGGGGCGCACGTCTTCGGCCTGTGGAACCTGGTGGTAGCCGAGCAGGCCCGCCGCATGGGTATCGCCTCAGCGCTGCTTTCGGCCGCCGAACGCCGTGCCGGCTCACAAGGCGCGAAGAAGGTCGCACTGCGTGTCCTGGCGACCAACACCGGTGCCATATGGCTCTACGAACAGCACGGTTACGCCGTCGAAGGCCGACACGTCGACGAGTTTATGGTCGACGGCGCTTACGTCGACGACATCAGCATGAGCAAGTGCCTGACGCCATCCTCGCGAGGAACTGTCTGAACGACGGTGTCTGGTGCGGCATCGCCTTGATTCGTCGGGGTGTGAGCCGGGCGGTCGGGTCGTTGAGGTCGAGGCCGCGGCGCAGCCGAGGGCTTCCGGAGCGCGGCGGGGCGCTCCGCGGCCACGGCGACATCCTGCGTCGCCGTGGGCCCACGGAGCGCCGCCGGCCGTCAGTCGGTTCCGTCCAGGACGGGGATGAGGTGTTCCTCCTCGTACGCCAGATGAGCCTCCAGTTCGGTGGTCAGCCGCTCGACCTCCCGGCGGACCTCGGCCGGGTCGGCGTCGGTGGCGTTGACGACCTGCTGGAGGCGTTCGACGAGCGCGGCGATCCGCCGGTGTTCCTCGCGCAGTCGCGCCAGGGTCGCGGCGAGGTCGGGCTGCCCGTCGAGGGCGACGAACAAGCCGGCGTCCTCGTGGACGTGGTGGTGGTGCAGGCCCTGGCAGACGGTCAGGCAGTTCACCCGCAACTGCGCGCCCAGGCCCGGACCGGAGCGGACGACCTCGGCGCGGATCAGCGCGAGTTCCCGCCGGAACGCGTCGTGGATCAGCTTGAGCGCGGCCACCGGGGACGCCGCGCTCGGCGGGCCGCCCGCGACCTGCCGCAACGCCAGCACGGGGATCACCCGGGACGTCTTGGCCTGGTACGCGGCCCAGCCCGGGTCGGCCTCCACGGCCCGGGCGAAGACCTCGTCGCGTTCGGCCCCGGTCAGCACCTCCGCGCGCGCCCGGTACGTGAAGACCCCGTCCTCCACCGTGGCGGACGGGTCGGCGAGGAGGTTGTGGTACCAGTCCGGATGCTTCGGGCCACCCCCGGCCGAGGCGATGACCAGGATGCGGTCCTCATCCGGCAGGTAGCCGACCGGGGTGGTGTGCGGGGCACCGGAGCGGGCCCCGGTGGTGGTGAGCAGGATCAGCCGGGCGCCCTCGAAGGGCCCCCCGACCCGGCCGGAGTTGGCGCGGAACTCGTCGATGATCTGCTGGTTGAAGTCGTTGGGCAAGACTCTGCTCTCTGCTCGGCACGAGGATGCGGCCACGGTGGATCGCCCGCCCGGCGACAGGTGGCGGCGAGGGGTGCGGTCGCGCCGGCGTGGGCGCCGGCGGGGACGGTGGGAAGACTTGCGACCGGTGGACTCGACGTCGACACCGGTCGGGTGCGGGGCGCATCGGCGGGCCACGGGCCCGCCCCCGGCTCACCGGACGGCCGGGTGCCCTGTCCGCTCGTGGCCCATGGCCGACCCGGCAGTCACGCCCCCGACCCTAGTGGCCGAAGGTGGTGCCGGGCAACGACTTTCGGTTGCGGGACACCGGTGGCGCTGGCACGGTGACGGGATGCCCGAGCTGACCGGCGTCGACGTGGAACGCGCCGTGACCGAGATGATCGCCGTCCTCGGCCCGCACACCGGGCGGGACTGGGGTCTCCCCGCCGGCGGACTGGAGTGGAGCTGCTGGGCCACCGCCGCGCACGTGGCGCACGACCTGCTGGCGTACGCCGGTCAGGTCGTCGGCCGGCCTGACGCGGCCTACCTGCCGTTCGACCTGGTCGTCTCCCCCGCCGCCGCCCCGGCCGAGGTGCTGCGGGTCGTGGCCGCCTGCGGCGGCCTGCTGCGGGCGGCGGTCGACGCCGCCGCGCCGCAGACGCGGGCGTGGCACTTCGGCCCGTGCGACCCGGCGGGCTTCGCCGCGATGGGGGTGGCGGAGACGCTGCTGCACACCGACGACATCGCCCGGGGCCTCGGCGTGCCCTGGCAGCCGCCGGAGCGGCTCAGCGCCGCCGTGGTGCGCCGGCTCTTCCCGGACGCGCCCGCGGGCCCGGCGCCGCAGGTGCTGCGGTGGCTGACCGGCCGTGGTGAGCTGCCGGGCCGGGCTCGGCGCACCACGTGGTCGTGGCGGGCCGCGGTGGAGTGAGCCGGGCTACGCGGCCCGGCGCCGCCAGGGCAGCCAGCCCCGGCGGGGCCGGCGCGGCGGGGCGGGCGGCGCAGGCGTCGGGGACGCCGCCGCGGCGGCCTGCCGCTCGGAGCGCCACCGGCGCACGACGTCGTCGGCGTTGACCGGGCGCACCACGACCCGCGGGCCGGTGGGCGTACGCAGCCAGGCGACGATCTCCATGTTCAGGTCGGCGACGAACGCGCGCACGGACTCCTCCGTCGGCAGGTCGCGCACCTCGGCCGGCACCTGCTCGATGCGGCGGCGCAGCAGCAGCGGGGTGGGCAGCAGCAGGTCGGTCGGGAGCGCCTCCCGCTCCAGGAAGCTCTTGATCCACCACGACTCGTCGTACGGCTGGCCGCGCCCGGGGATCGGCTTGCCCATGCCGGGCAGGTTGTCGAACTCGCCGCGCTCCTGCGCCGTGCGGATCCGGGCCTCGACCGTCGCGTCCCACCTGTCCACCTGCCGACACCTCCCCGACCACGGTAACGCGGCCCCTGGGTCGGGCCGCCGCAAGGGGACAGCGCCGCGGCGGTGCCGGGCATTCCCGGTGGTCAGGGCCGGCGGGAATGCCGGTGGCCGTCGCGGGGGAACGGCGGGCGGGCCGGCAGCACCTCCTGGAAGCGGTAGCCGGCCTTCTCCGCCACCCGGCAGGACGCCGGGTTGTCGATCTGGTGCATCAGGTCCAGCCGCCGTAGGCCGGCGAACCGGGCGAACGCCCAGCCGGTGACCGCCTGCAGGGCGTGCGGGGCGATGCCCCGCCCCCGGGCGGGTGCGGCCGTCCAGTAGCCGACCTCGGCGTCGTCGCGATCCTCGGCGACGTTCTTGAGCACCACCTGCGCGACCAGGGTCTCGCCGGCCGGGCCCGGCTCGATGACGGCGAAGCTGAACCGGCAGCCGTCGTCCCAGTCCCGGTGCGCCGCGGCGACGAACTGGCGCGCCTGTGTGGTCGTGGTCACCGGCGCCCGGGTCCAGCGCCGCAGCACCGGGTCCCGGTACACCGTCACCAGGGCGTCGGCGTCGTCGTCGCGCCAGGGACGCAACACCAGTTCCGGCAAAGTCGGGGTGCCCGGGGCGCGCAGCATCGGCCCAGTCTGCCCGCCGCGGGGGCGCGGTGGCCGCTGACCCCCGTGACGCCGGTCGACCCACCCAGCGTTTTGCCGATCCGGCAACGATGTTTGCCGCCGGCGCCGATCCCGATGGACAGTCGGGACGTCGGCGGGCGTGGGGACCGCCGCAGACGGAGGGAGAGTTCCGTGCGTGAGACGTACGACGTGGTCATCGTGGGCGGCGGCGCGGCCGGGCTGAGCGGGGCGCTGGCCCTGACCCGGGCCCGCCGCTCGGTGCTGGTGGTGGACGCGGGCGAACCGCGCAACGCGCCGGCCGGGCACGTGCACAACTACCTCGCCCGCGAGGGCACGCCCCCCGGCGAGCTGGTGGCCGCCGGCCGCGCCGAGGTGGCCGGCTACGGCGGGGAGTTCGTCGACGCCGCGGTGCGCGCGGCGACGCCGCGCGAGGACGGCGGGTTCCGCCTGGCGTTCGCCGACGGCCGCACGGTCGAGGCCCGGCGGCTGCTGGTGACCACCGGCCTGGTCGACGAGCTGCCCGACGTGCCGGGGCTGACCGAGCGGTGGGGCCGCGACGTGCTGCACTGCCCGTACTGCCACGGGTGGGAGGTGCGCGACCTGCCGCTGGTGGTGCTGGCGACCGGCCCGCTTGCCGCGCACCAGGCGCTGCTGTGGCGGCAGTGGAGCGCCGACGTGACCATCGTGCGGCACGCGCCGTGCGCGTTCACCCCGGAGGAGGACGAGCAGCTCGCCGCCCGGGGCGTACGGGTGCTCGACGGTCCGGTCGCCGCGCTGGAGGTCGCCGACGACGCGCTCACCGGGGTGCGGCTGGCCGGCGGCGAGGTGCTGCCCGCCGGGGCGGTGGTGGTGGCTCCCCGCTTCCACGCCCGCGCCGATGTGCTGGCGTCGCTGGGCCTCGCGCCGGTGGTGCAGGAGGTGGGCGGCCAGGTGGTCGGCAGCACGGTGCCGGCCGGCCCGGCCGGGGCGACCGAGGTGCCCGGCGTGTGGGTGGCCGGCAACATCACGGACCTGCGCGCCCAGGTCATCACCGCCGCAGCGGCGGGGCTGGCCGCCGGCGCGGCGATCAACGCGGACCTGGCCGCCGAGGAGACCCGCGCGGCCGTCGCCGCCCGCCGGGTGCCGGTCGGCGGTTGAGGAGCGTGCGGGCGTAGGGTCGGCGGCAGCCGAGCGGGACGGGGGTCGACATGGTCGGTACGGGTGCGCTGGTGGGCATCGCGCTGGTGGCGCTGGGCCTGGTGCTGACCCCCGGCCCGAACATGGTCTATCTGGTCTCGCGGTCGGTGACCCAGGGCCGGCGGGCCGGGCTGGTCTCGCTGCTCGGCGTCGCCGCCGGCTTCGGCGTCTACCTGGTCGCCGCGGTGGCCGGCATCGCCACGGTGTTCGTGCTGGTGCCCGCCCTCTACACGGCGGTGAAGCTGGCCGGCGCGGCGTACCTGCTCTGGCTGGCCTGGCAGGCCCTGCGCCCCGGCGGGCAGTCGCCGTTCGCCCCGGCGCCGCTGCCGCCCGACCCGGCGCGGCGGCTGTTCACGATGGGCCTGGTCACCAACCTGCTCAACCCGAAGATCGCCATCCTGTACGTGTCGCTGCTGCCGCAGTTCATCGACCCGGCGCGCGGCCACGTCGCGGGGCAGAGCCTGGTGCTGGGGCTGACCCAGATCGCGGTGGCGCTCACGGTGAACGCGCTGATCGTGCTCACCGCGGGCACGCTGGCCGGGTTCTTCGCCCGGCGGCCGCTGTGGCTGCGAGTGCAGCGACTGCTGACGGGCACGGTGCTGGCGGCCCTGGCGGTGCGGATCGCCGCGGATCGCTCCCGGGCCGCCGTCGCCATCGCCTGACAGCGGTCCGCGCCGCCGTCGCCACACCGCGCATCGGCACCCGGCTCCGGTAGCGACCGCCTCCTACGGTTGGCGTATCGACACTCGACGAGCGAGAGGCATCGGCACCGAGCGGGGCTCCGCCGGGTTCCGGCTGGACTGGGCCGCGGTAGGGGCGCTCGGTGGTGTTGCCGCGGCCATCGTCGCCCTCCTGACCTACGCGTGGCCGCGGACCCCTCCTGCGGTCCAGGACTCCGGCATGGCGTCGCCGCAACCCGCGTCGACCGCGCCTGTCCGGTCCCCGACGAGCGCGGCATCACCACAGACGACAGCGCCTGAATCGAGTGCGACGGCCCCCCGGCCGCGCGTGACGACGCCGCGACCGCCCGACCCCCGGCCACCGCTGTCGCTGGAGCCGCTGCCCCCCGCAGGCTGTCAGGAGGCACTCGCGGTCGTCGACAGGTACTACCGCAGCGCGGGTTCGACCGAGCTGAGCCAGCAGGCCGCTGCGACGGAGGCGTACCAGGGGATGATGCGCGCGAGTTCCACCGCGCAGGGGGCCGTCTACCCGGTGACGGTGGCGCTGTCGCAGGACTTCTCGAACATGCGATTCATCCTGTCGGGCATGGTGTCGGGGGACTACGCCGCGGCGCAGGCCAGGACCAACAGGGATGCCCGGACCCTCCGGGACGTCTGCGGCGCCGACGACAACTGATCTTCGCTGCTCGGCCGGTGTGTCACCGGCAGCAGGGCGTCACGTCGGTGCCCGGTCACAGCGCGTCGGGCTGCCCCAGCGCCGGGTGCCGCTCGCCGGGGCGGGCGTGCCAGGTGGGCGCGTGCTCGTCGGCGGTGGTGTCGATGCGCAGCCGCGCCCAGTCGTCCAGCGCCGGCAGCTCGTCGGGGGCGTACCAGCCGACCTCGGTGGATTCATCGCCGTCGGGGCGGGCCCGGCCGCCGACGGCCCGGCACCGGAACCACACGTTGAGGTATTCACACACGTCACCGTTGGGGTAGACCACCGGATGGGTGGCCACCCCGCCGACGCCGTCGACGCGTACCCGTACGCCGGTCTCCTCGTAGACCTCCCGCACCACCGCGTCGGCGGGCTGCTCACCCGGGTCGACCAGCCCGGCGGGAAGCGACCAGCGGCCGTTGTCGCCGCGCCGGGCCAGCAGCACCCGGCCGGCGCCGTCGCGCACCACTCCGGTCACCCCGGGCAGCAGGAGCAGGTCCTGACCGATGTGGGCGCGCAACTTCACGACGTACGGCGAGACGGGCATGTCGTGACGCTATCCGGTGGCGTGCGGCCACCGGCGGCCGCAACGGCACCTCGCGGACGCCGGTGGCCGACCGGCGGCCCACCGCGGGCGCCGCCGCGCGCAGGAGCCGACCGAGCCCGAATGCCGGGTCCCGCTGTCGTCCCTCGGGCAGATTCCCACGGCGCACTAGACTTCCGCCCCGATGGACGTCGAGCCGCCCCCCACCGAGACCCGCCCCTGCGCCCACTGCGGGCGCGACGTGCCGCAGCGCGCCGGCGCGGGCAGGCCGTTCCGCTACTGTCGCGACAACGACGGTGCCTGCCAGCGGGCCTCCCGCAACAGCCGGATGCGCCACCGCAACGCCCCCGGCCTGCCCGGGCAGGTGGCCCGCACCTGGGAGGCCGTGGACCGGCTGGAGCAGGTCGCGGAGACCCTCGCCGAGGCGCTGCACGCCGAGCTGTCCCCGGTCGGGGTGGAACGCCAGCTGGCGCAGGCCCGCGCCGACGCGGCGACCCAGGTCGCGGCGGCGCAGACCGAGCGGGACGAGGCCCGCCGCGACGCCGAGGACGCCGCCGCGGCCGCCGTCCGGGCCCGCGAGCAGGCCCGGGCCGCCGCCGCCGAGCGCGACGCCGCCCGCGACGAGGCCCGCCGCGCCGCCGAGGAGGCCACGGCCGCGCGGGAGCGCGCCGAGCGGGCCGAGGCCGCCCGGGACGAGGCCCGCCGGCAGGCCAGCGCCGCGGAGGCGCTGCGCGCGCAGGCCGAACGCGACCGCGACGCGGCCCGACACGAGCTGCGTGCCCTGCGCGTCGAGCTGGACGCCGAGCGCCGCCGCGCCGCCGAGGCGACCGGTGAGCGCGACACCGCCCGCGCCGACGCCGACCGGGCGGCCCGCGCCACCGCCGAGGCGCTCGAGCGGGCGCAGCGCCTGCACGCCGACGCCGAGGCGGCCCGCGAGCAGGCCGAGCGGGCCCGCGAGCAGGCCGAGCGGGCCCGCGCCGAGGCCGACGCGGCCCGGACGGCGACCGCCGAGGCGACGCGGGTCCGTGAGCAGGCCGAGGCGGCCCGCCGGGAGGCGGCGGCGCAGGCCGACCGCGCCCGCGCGGAGCTGGCGGCGCTCGCCGGCCGGCACGACACGCTGGGCGCGCAGCTGGCCGCCGCCCGCGACGCCGCGAGCGCCACCGAGGGCCGGCTCGACGAGCTGTCGGTACGGCTGCGCGCCGCCGAGACCGGCCGCGACGAGGCGCACCGGCGGGTGGCCCAGCTGGCCGAGCAGGTCAGCCACCTCGCCGCCGCCCTGGCCCGCCTCGGCCCCCGCGACGAAGCGGGCTCATGAGCGCGGCGCAGCTGCACGGGCGCGAGCCCGAACAGGACGCGATCGCCGAACTGCTGGCGGGCGCCCGGGCGGGCAGCAGCTCGTCGCTGGTGCTGCGCGGGGAGCCGGGCATCGGCAAGACGGCGTTGCTCGAGCATGCCGCCGCGTCGGCCGGGGACATGCGGCTGCTGCGCGGTACGGGCGTCGAGGTCGAGGCGGAGCTGCCGTTCTCGGGGCTGCAGCTGTTGCTGCGCCCGGCGCTCGGGTCCCGCGCCGCGCTGCCCGGCCCGCAGCGCGCGGCGCTGCAGGCGGCGTTCGGGCTGGGGTCCGCGGCCGGCTGCGAGCCGATGCTGGTGGGACTGGCGGTGCTCTCCCTGCTGACGGAGCACGCCGACCGGACGGGGCTGCTGTGCCTCGTCGACGACGCGCAGTGGCTCGACCGGGCGTCGCGGGAGGCGCTGCTGTTCGCCGCCCGACGCCTGCACGCCGAGGGCGTGGTCATGATCTTCGCCGCCCGCGACGGCGAGGGAGCCTTCCCCGCCCCCGGCCTCGCGGAGTTGCGCCTGTCCGGGTTGGCCCCGCAGGCCGCCGCGGCTCTGCTCGACCGGCATCCGCTCGCGCCCGCCGTGCGCTACCGCCTGCTCGCCGAGGCCGACGGCAACCCGCTGGCCCTGTTGGAGCTGCCGGTCGCCCTGGCCGCCGAAGGCGGCAGCGTGTTCTCGCCGGGGGCGCTCCCCCTCACCGACCGCCTGCAACTGGCCTTCCACGGCCAGGTCAGCCGGATGCCGCAGTCCTGCCAGAGCCTGCTGCTCGTGGCGGCGGCCGACGAGACCGGCGAGCTCGCCGTGATCCTGCGTGCCGCCGCCGCGCTGGGGGCGGACGTCGACGACCTCTCCCCCGCCGAGCGGGCCGGCCTGGTGCTGCGCGGCGACGCCGACGGCACCACGATCCGCTTCCGCCACCCACTGATCCGCGCCGTCGTCTACCAACGGGCGCCGCTCGGGCAACGCCTCGCCGTGCACCGCGCGCTCGCCGCGGCCCTCGGCTCGCCCGAGCACGCCGACCGCCGGGCCTGGCACCTGGCGGCCGCCGCCACCGGAGCCGACGAGGAGGCCGCCGCCGCGCTGGAACGCACCGCCGCCCGCGCCCGCGACCGCAGCGGCCACGAGGCGGCCGCGGCGGCGTACGAGCGGGCCGCCCGCCTGAGCGTCGAGCCCACCGCCAGGGCCCGCCGCGAGGCCCTGGCGGCGCAGGCGGCGCTGGAGGCGGGTGACCTGGAACGCGCCAGGGCGCTCGGCAGCCGCGCGGCCCGGCGGCTGGACGACGCCCCGGCGGCGGTGCGGGCGGGCATCGCCCACGTGCGGGCGCTCGCGGACTTCTGGCAGGGCTCCTACCCCACCGCCCACCGGTTGCTCCTCGACGGCGCCGAGCTAATCCGCGACACCGATCCGGGCCGGGCCGCCGTGCTGCTGATCGAAGCCGTGCACACCTCCTGGTACCTGGGGGAACGGCAGCTCGCGGCAACGCTGGACCGGCTGGTCGCGCTGCCGCCGGACGACGCGGACCCGCTCGCGCCGGTGGGGCGCCACCTCGTGCACCTAGACCCGCGCCGCTGCCAGCGGCCGCCGCCGCTGGCCGACACCGTCGCGGCGGTGCGGCGGCGAGGCGCCGCCCCCGATGAGGTGTTGACGATCCTCTGCGGAGCGGCACTCGCGTTGGGCCAGGACGCCGACGCCTACGAGCTGGCGATTGGGCTCGCCGCCGAGCACCGCGCCCGCGGCGGCGCCGGGCGGCTGCCGACGGTGCTGTTCTTCGCGGCCGAGGGCGAGGTGTTCGCCGGACGGCACCTGGACGCGCTCGCCACGGCGACCGAGGCCCTCAGGCTCGCCCGCGACACCGGGCAGCAGCAGTGGGTCAGCCAGTTCAGCAGCGTGCTCGCCTACCTCGACGCGGCCAAGGGCGACGAGGTGGCCTGCCGGCGCCACGCCGAGGAAGGGCTGGCGGGGGCCACCGCCGGGGCCATCTCCCCCGGCGCCCCCTGGGCGCACTGGTCGCTCGGGCTGCTGGACCTCGGCCTGGGCCGCGCCGAGGCGGCGCTCGCCCGCTTCGAGCGCCTGACCCGCGAGCCGATGCGCCATCACATCTGCGCCACCCGTGCCATCCCGGACCTGGTGGAGTCGGCCGTGCGGGTGGGGACACCCGAACGCGCCGCCGAGCCCCTGGCGCGCCTGCAGCGGTGGGCCGGGTCGGTACGGCAGCCGTGGGCCGACGCGCTCGTGCTGCGCTGCCGTGGGCTGCTCGCCACCGACGACCGGGCCGAGGCGTGCTACACGGCGGCCCTCGACCTGCACGACCGCGACGTCCGCCCGCTGGAGTACGCCAGGACCGCGCTGCTGCACGGCGAGTGGCTGCGCCGGGCGCGGCGCAAGGCGGAGGCGCGCGGGCCGCTGCACGACGCGCTGGAGGTCTTCGACCGGCTCGGCATGCGGCCGTGGGCCGAACGCGCCCGCGGCGAACTCACCGCCACCGGCGCCCAGGAACAGGGCCCCGCGCCCGCCGAGGGCGTGGCCGCCGGCCTCACGCCGCAGGAACTGCAGATCGCCCGCCTCGCCGCGCAGGGCCTGTCCAACCGCGACATCGCCGCGCAGCTCTTCCTCAGCCACCGCACGGTCGGCTACCACCTCTACAAGGCCTATCCCAAGCTCGGCGTCGCCTCCCGCGGCGAGCTGAGGGATTTCGCCGACCGACTGGGCCTGTGAGATCTTGTCCCGATGACCGTTCCGGAACAGGTGCTGCCCGGGCAGGTGCTCCCCGTGGACGTCGACGCGGTCCCGCCGGTCGAGCTGGGGCCCGGCGTACACGTACGGCCGTTGCCGGGCATGCCGGGGATCAGGACGTGGGTGATCGACATCGCCCCGGGAGCGCAGTGGCCGCAGCTCGACGTCCACGACACCTACGGCGAGGCGTACTTCGTCGTGCGCGGTGAGCTCATCGAGGGCGAGCGCACCCACGGACCGGGCACCTACGTGGCCTTCGGTCCGAAGACGAGCCACCGGCCCCGTACGCAGACCGGTGTGCGCGCCTTCGGCTTCAACTACGACGTCACCCCTGAGCGACGTCACCGCTCTTCCTGAGCTCGGCGGCCATCGCGGCGGAGTCGTGGTCGGGCCCGACACCGTCGACGATGATCACCTCGCCTTCCAGGTGCTCCGTCCGCAGCGGCAGGATCGCCTGGTAGGCCGGCGAATCGTACCAGTCGCGCGCGTGTTCCCCCGTCGGGAACTCGAGCATGACGACGCTGCCGGGCCACGAGCCCTCGCGGACGTCCACCGGTCCCCCGTGCACGACGAAGCGGCCGGCGAACGGGTCCAGCGTCGCCTGGATGCGCTCCAGGTACTCCAGCACCTGCGGGTGCAGCTCCTGCGGGTCACGAAGGTGCGCGATCACGTAGGCGGTCATGATTTCCTCCCCATGTGGCATCGACGACGAGGGGCGGCCCGGCCGGGCGGTCCGCCCCCGAGGTGTGCTCAGATCCCGGCCGGCACCTTGTCGAGGAAGCCGAGCACCTGGCGGATCCGCCCGTCGGCGCCGATCACCACGACGTCGAAACCGATGACGACCGGCTCGCCGCCCTGGGGGCCCAGGTGCCACGTGAAGCGCGCGGTGTCGTGGTGGGCGTCCACGGCGCCACCGAGGCTGAAGACCAGCCCGCCGAACTGCCCCTGGACCGCCGCGATGGTGGCGTCGAGCCCGTCGCGGCCCTGCACGGACACCAGCGGGTCGGTGTACGTCGCGTCCTCGGCGAGGACCTCCGCCAGGACGGCCTGCCGCGCGGCGGCGTCGGTCTCGTTCCACGCGGCGAGGTAGCGCTGGACCAGCTCGTTCATGTCGCTCATGTCTGTCTCCTCAGTGGTCGTGCTCCCTGATGACCACCACGTTAGGCAGGCGGCGACGACGGGGAATCTGACGTGCTTAGGTACTTTCGCGCACGTCTTCGGTACGCGAGCGCGTCCGGGGCAGCCCGACGGGTGGGACGCCACCGACACCGGGGCGGCGGTCACCGGCGCGGCGCGACGATGATGTCCGGGTGGGAAAGACACACGAACGCATCGAGGGCCGGCTGCGCACGTTCATCGAGCAGCAGCCACTGTTCTTCACCGCCACCGCCCCGCTGTCCGGCGACGGCACCATCAACCTGTCCCCGAAGGGCCTGCGCGGCTCCTGGGCGGTGCTCGACGCGCACACCGTGGCGTACCTGGACTTCGCGGGCAGCAACGCCGAGACGATCGCGCACCTGCGGGAGAACGGCCGGATCACGCTGATGTGGTGCGCGTTCCAGGGGCCGCCGAACATCGTGCGGGTGCACGGGCGCGGCGAGCCGGTGTTCCGCGACGACCCCCGCTGGCGGGAGCTGGTCGGGCACTTCCCCGACGTCGACACCAGCGCGCACGGCCTGCGGGCGATCATCGTGGTGCGCGCCGAGCTGATCCGCGACACCTGCGGCTACGCGGTGCCGTTCATGACGTACGACGCCGACCGGGACCTGCACGGCAAGCGGTTCGCCCGGGAGGACGACGCGTCGCTGAGCGACTACTTCGCCGGCAAGGAGCACGTGGCCCGCAGCATCGACGGGCTGCCCGGTCTGCCGCTGCCGCTGCCGCCGACCCCGGCGGCCTGACCCACCTGCCTGCCACGCCCGGACACGGCACGCGCCGCGCGCGTGCGGGCCGATTGGCCGGGTCAGTGGATGCCGGCCATCAGGCCCCGGATGTGCCGGGCGAACATCACCGCGCCGAGCCCGAGGGCCACCGAGGCGAGGCCGAAGGTGAGGAAGTACGTCGGCTCGGGCCAGGTGTCGGCCAGCCGGGCCACCTGCCCGCCGATCGCGTCGCCGACGGCGGTGGCGAGGAACCACAGCCCCATCATCTGGCTGGCGTACTTCACCGGCGCCAGCTTGGTGGTGGCCGACAGGCCGACGGGGCTCAGCGACAGCTCGCCGGCGACCTGGATGGCGTACACGGCCACCAGCCACCACGGCGACACCAGGTCCCCGCCGACGGCGGCCTGGGCGGCGGCGGCCATCAGCACGAACGACAGGCCGTTGAGCACCAGGCCGACGGCGAACTTCACCGGGGTGGAGACCCGGTGGCCCAGCCGCAGCCAGAGCAGCGCGAACAGCGGCGCCCCGACGATGATCAGGATCGGGTTGACCGACTGCAGCCACGAGGCGGGGAAGGTGAACCCGGCGACCTCGCGGTCGGTGTTGTCGGCGGCGAAGATGTTCAGCACCGACCCGGCCTGGTCGTAGATCAGCCAGAACGCGGCGGCGAAGGCGAACAGCCACACGTACGCCTTCATCCGGCTGCGTTCGGTGGCGCTGAGCTCCCGGTCCACCATGATCCGCACGAAGTAGCCGATGGTGATCAGCACGGTGGCGGCGGCGAGCAGGTTGACCACGGTGTCGACGGTGAACGCCCCGGCCACGGCGAGGACGGCGACCACGAGCACGAGCAGGGCGGCGACCGCGCCGACGCGGGTCA
This sequence comes from Micromonospora sp. URMC 106, assembly GCF_051386395.1. Classification (NCBI taxonomy): domain Bacteria; kingdom Bacillati; phylum Actinomycetota; class Actinomycetes; order Micromonosporales; family Micromonosporaceae; genus Micromonospora; species Micromonospora sp. URMC 106. The sequence continues at coordinate 1,334 of NZ_JBPQTP010000017.1, read as the reverse complement.
GCGCGCGGCGCCGGTCGGCGCCGAGCAGCGGGTCGGCGGGGCGCGCGCCGGCGTCGCCGAGGTTGCGCCGGCCGAGCACGTACTGCAGGACGCCGACGGTCATGCCGATCGCGGCGGCCCCGAAGCCCAGATGCCAGTTGATCTTCTCGCCGAGGTATCCGGTGATCAGCGGCGCGATGAACGCGCCGAGGTTGATGCCCATGTAGAAGATCGAGAAGCCGGCGTCGCGGCGCGGGGAGTCCCGGTCGTAGAGGTCGCCGACCATCGTGGAGATGTTGGGCTTGAGCAGGCCCGTGCCGACAACGATCAGCGCCATGCCCGCGAAGACGCTCCACCGCGTCGGGATCGCCATCACGTAGTGCCCGGCGGCGATGACCACCCCGCCCCACAGCACGCTGCGCCGCGCGCCGATGAGCCGGTCGGCGACCCAGCCGCCCGGCAGCGCCATCAGGTAGACCATGGCGTTGTAGGTGCCGTAGACGGCGCTGGCGCTGGCCTCGCTCATCGCCTGCCCGTCGTCGGCCAGCGACGCGGTCAGGTACAGCACCAGGATCGCCCGCATGCCGTAGAAGCTGAACCGTTCCCACATCTCGGTGAGGAAGAGGGTGGACAGGGCCCGCGGGTGCCCGAAGAACGTCCGCCCGGAGGGCGCCCGGGACTGCACCGGCGCGTCACCGACCATCGCGACCTCCGCTCCACTCGGGCGGTTAACATCCCCGTTGGCAGCGGAAACACTCCACCCAACCGACCCGGCCCGGGACGACCCCGCCGGGCGGCTGGCATGGCCGGCTACCCTTGTGCAGGCTCGCCCGGCGGCGCGGCAGCGCCCCGGGCGGGAATGGCCCGGCGGGAACGGACCGTTACACAGAGAAGACCAGCACCACGAACGAGGGGAAGTCGATCATGGGCGAGCGTATGCTGCGCGGAAGCCGGCTGGGCGCGGTCAGCTACGAATCCGACCGCAACACGGAGCTCGCGCCGCGCCAGACCCGCGAGTACCTCTGCGCCAAGGGTCACCAGTTCGAGGTCCCGTTCGCCGTCGACGCCGAGGTCCCCACGACCTGGGAGTGCAAGTTCGACGGCAGCGTCGCCCGGCTGGTCGACGGCAGCGAGCCGGAGCAGAAGAAGGCCAAGCCGCCGCGCACGCACTGGGACATGCTGCTGGAGCGGCGCTCCATCGCCGAGTTGGAGGACATCCTGGCCGAGCGGCTGCAGGAGGTCCGCACCCGCCGCGGCCGCGCCTGAGCCGCACCGCGACACGACGAACACCGCCAGCTCCAGCAGCACCGCCAGCAACAGGCCCAGCGGAACGTACCTCAGTCCTCGGCGCATCT
>NZ_JBPQTP010000016.1:0-90345 GCF_051386395.1 Micromonospora sp. URMC 106 | reverse complement strand
CCCGCACCCCACGCCCGGCGCACGGCGCACCCCGCGCCCCGCACCCCACGCCCGGCGCCCGGCGCACGGCGCACGGCGCCAAGATCGCGCAAGTTCCGGGAAGTAGTGGCCTCCGGTGGGGCCAGAGGCGACTACTTCCGGGAAGTAGCGCGTACTTCCGGGAAGTAGCGCGGATCTTGACGCTGATGGTGCGTGTGGCCGAGGCCGCAGAGCGGGGATCTTGACCGGCCGGGACGGCCATGATCGAGTTGTGGCATGACGCAGCAGTGGCGGGCGCAGTTCGACGCGGAGGTGAGCTTCGCCAACGGCGGCGGGCTGCAGACGGACGGTTTCCGGCTGGACATTCCCGGCCGCACGATCACCGACGACGAGCTGGCGGCGCTGTTCGTCCGGCATCTCGGGTTGCTGATGGTCGCCGACGTCCGGATCAGCAACAAGACGATCATCGAGGAGCCGCACAAGGGCGGCCGTGGCCTGGCCACCTCGGCCGGCAGCACCACCGCCGCGACCAGCCCGGCCGCCGAGGCCGGCGCGGTGGGCACGGATGGCGCCACCGGCCCGCACGGTGCGGGTGGACGGCGGCTGGTGGAGCTGAGCCACGTGATCGCCGACGGGATGACCACCCTGCCGGGCTGGCCGGCCCCGCGGATCACGGAATGGCTGACCCGCGAGGCGTCCCGGGCCAACTACGCCCCGGGCACCGAGTTCCACGTGGCGCGGATCGACATGATCGCCAACACCGGCACGTACCTGGACACCCCCTCGCACCGCTACGCCGACGGCGCCGACCTCGCCGGCACGCCGCTGGACCGCCTCGCCGACCTGCCCGCGATCGTGGTACGGGTGCCGGCCGGCACCCGCGCGATCGACCGGCTGCTGCTGGCGCCGTACGACGTCGCCGGGCGGGCGGTGCTGCTGCACACCGGCTGGTCGGCGCACTTCGGCACCGACCGGTACGGCGCCCCGGAAGCGCCCTACCTCACCGGGGACGGCGCCCGCGCCCTCGTCGAGTCGGGTGCCGCCCTGGTCGGCATCGACTCGATCAACATCGACGACATGAGCGCGGCGGCGGCCGGCGAGCGCCCGGCGCACAGCACGCTGCTGGCCGCCGGCGTCCCGATCGTGGAGCACCTGACCGGTCTCGACGCACTGCCTCCGGAGGGTTTCCGGTTCACGGCGGCCCCGCCGCTGGTGGCCGGCATGGGCACCTTCCCGGTCCGCGCGTTCGCCGTCGTCCCGGCCTGACCAGCCGCCGTCGCGGCCTGACCTCCCGTCCCAGCCTGGCCCGGCCGACCAGCCGGGACCGCTCAGTACCGCACGGAGATCCGGCGCGTGACGGCGTCGACGCGGACCTCCCCGCCGTACGGGAAGATCAGCTGCGGGTCGGTGTGGCCGAGGTCGACGTCGAACACCGCCACGGCGTCCGGGTGGTAGGCGGCGAGCGCCCGGGTGATCGCCGCCCGCTGGGCGTCGGCCCACTCCCGCCGCTCCTCGACGGTGTGCGGCCGCTCGAAGTCCCACGCCTTCGCCCGGCCGACGAGCACGGCCGGGAACGCGGCGAGCAGCCCCCGCTCCCCCATGTCGCGCAGCATCCGGAACACCTCGGTGGCCGAGGGCAGTTCCTCCGAGGTCTCGACGATCAGCACCGACCCGGCCAGGTCCCGGGCCGGCGGGACCCGGTCGGCGGCCATCAGCCCGTGCAGGATCTCCAGGTTGCCGCCCCAGGTGCGCCCCTCGACCACGGTCGACGGTCCCTGCCAGCGCCAGCCCTCCCCCGGCAGCATCTCCGGCTCGTGGGCCAGCGTCGCCGGGTCGCGCCAGTCGTTGGGCCGGTCGCCCCACTCCGGCGCGGGCGTGAGGTCGTACCAGCCGGAGGTGAAGAGGGCGGCGCGCAGCGAGTCGAACGTCAGCGGGTGCGGCCGGCCGGGTCGGCCGAGGTGCACCAGCACCGACCCGCCGTGGTAGCCCACGATGCCCAGTCGGTGCAGGTGGTTGAGCAGGTTGGTGTTGTCGGAGTAGCCGAAGAACGGCTTCGGGTTCGCCCGCAGCACGGCGTCGTCCAGGTGCGGGGTGACCGTGATCTGGTCGTCGCCGCCGACCGTGGCGAGCACGGCGGTGATCGTCGGGTCGGCGAAGGCGGCGGTCAGGTCCCGCGCCCGGTCGCGCGGGTCGGCGCCCATCACCCGGGTGGTCGGATACTCCACCGGTTCCAGGCCGAACTCCTCGCGCAGCCGACGCAACCCCAGCTCGTACACGTGGGGAAAGATCGCGGGCAGGCCGGCGGAGGGTGAGACGACCGCGACGCGGTCGCCCGGGCGGGGCTTGGGAGGGTAGTTCGGCGACGTCATGATCGGACGCTATCGGGTCGGTCGAACAGCTTCCCCCCGGATAACTGCGGCGAAAGCCGCGCAAACCGCCCTAGGCTGACGGCGTGGACGAGGAAGCACGCAGCCGGCTGCGCACCGCGGCACTGCTGCTCGGCACGCTGGCGCTCGCCACCGCGTTCATCGCCGCCTACGTGGGCGCGCTGCACCAGCCGACCCCCCGTGACGTGCCGGTCGGGGTGGTGCTCGGCGACCAGAAGGCCCAGGCCCTCCTCGCCGCCGTGCGCAACCAGACCGACAGGATCAAACCGATCCAGTACGACGATCCGGGCGCCGCCGACGACGGCCTGACCACCCGCAAGGTGTACGGCGTGCTCGCCACCACGCCGGAGGGCGGGCTGGTCCTCACCACCGCCAGCGCCTCCGCACCCGCCGCGACCGACGTCGTCGCGCAGGTGCTCGGCACCGCCGCCCGGCAGGCGGAACTCCCGCTGCGGGTCACCGACGAGGTGCCGGTGGCCGAGGCCGACCCGCGCGGGCTCGTCCCGTTCTACCTGGCCGTCGGGTACGTCCTCGGCGGGTATCTCGCCTCCACCGTCCTCGGGCTCGCGGGCGGCACCGCGCCACGGGGTCCGCGCCGCGCGGCGCTGCGGCTCGCCGCGCTCGCGGCGTACAGCCTGGTGCTCGGGGCCCTCGGCGCGGTGGTGGTCGGACCGCTCCTCGGCGTCTGGGACCACGACCTGGTGGGCGTCGCCGCCGCCGGGGCGCTGGCGGTGTTCGCGGCGGCGGCGGTCGCCGCCGCGGTCCAGGGCTGGCTCGGGCTGCTCGGCACCGGCCTGGTGATCCTGCTGCTGGTGGTGCTCGGCAACCCCGGCTCCGGCGGCATCTACGCCCCCGAGTTCCTGCCCACCGGGCTGCGCGGCATGCACCTGTGGAACGTGCCGGGGCTGGCCACCGACCTGCTGAAGTCCGTCATCTACTTCGACCGGCGGTCGACCGGCTGGCCGCTCACCGGGCTCGCCCTGTGGTGCGCCCTCGGCGCGGTCGGGCTGCTCACCGCCAGCGCGGTCCGGGGCCGTCGGGCGACGCCGGACCGCCCGCCCGACCGGCCCCTGCCCGCATCGGACTGAGCAGCCCGACGAAGGGAGCGCCGAGCGACCCGGTCACCCGGCGTCCCAACCCACCTCGTCCACCGCCGCACCCCCGGTCGGGGATTGCCCGTCCGCAGACTGCTCAGCAGTTGCTCGGCCGGCTCGGCGAACTCGTGGAAGCCGGTAGCGACGGCCCGTCGCAGCATCTCGATCGCGCGTTCGCGGTCGCCGTCGTCGGCGGCCAGCTCACCGAGCCGGAAGGTGGCCTCGGCGACCAGCGCCGGATCGTCAGCGGACCTCAGCGCCCGGCCGTACCAGGCGCGGGCCCCGTCGCGTCGCGCAGACGCTCCCAGTCGCCGTCGGCCACCGGGAAGTTCCGGGTCGCCACCCGGTCGACCCGCCGGACGTACCGGTGGGCGTTCGTGGCCAGCCAGTCCTCGTCGAGGAGCTGCTCCAGGCCGACCATCCGCAGTGGATGGAGCGCGGTGATCGGCTCGAAGCGCATCGCACCCCACAACTCCTGCAGGAAGAAGCCCGGATCGTCCGGGAGCGGCGGGTGGGTCCGGCTGTCGGTGTCGTAGTACACGAGGAAGACGCGGAACCTGACGCGCGACGCGTCGGCGGCGACGTCGAGGACGCGGACGCCGTACAGATCGGTGGACATGCGACCCTTCCGGACGAGCAGGTATCGACAGGCACGGAATGGCCCCGTCCGGGTACGACATGTCGTCCGACCACCGCCAGGGGGCCTTGGGCCGATATCGGCGCTAACCGACTTGTCCGGCAACTAGGATATTTCCGCCATAAGCTGGCCGGGTGGGCGAGCAAGGAAGGGCGGGGGCCGTCGCACGCGCCCGGCCCCGGCGCGGATACCATCAGCCTGAACGGACAGCGCTGTCCTTCGTACTCACGTAAGGAGCGCACCGTGACCGACCAGCACGACCACGACGGCCCCGACGCCGCGCTGCGGGCCGACATCCGCCGCCTCGGCACCCTGCTCGGGCAGACCCTCGCCCGCCAGGAGGGCCGCCCGCTGCTCGACCTGGTCGAGGAGATCCGCGCGCTGGTGCGCTCCGACGCGCCCTCCGCGGCCCAGCGCCTCGCCGGCCTCGACGTCACCACCGGCACCAAGTTGGCCCGCGCCTTCTCCACCTACTTCCACCTGGCCAACATCACCGAGCAGGTGCACCGGGGTCGGGACCTGCGCCGCCGCCGGGCGATCCAGGGCGGCTGGCTGGACCAGGCGGCCAAGATGATCGCCGAGCGCGGGGTGCCGGCCGAGGAGATCGCCGCGGCGGCCCGCCGGCTGGCGGTACGGCCCGTCTTCACCGCGCACCCGACCGAGGCGGCCCGCCGGTCGATCCTGTCGAAGCTGCGCGCGATCGCCGACGAACTGGACACCGAGACCGCTAACGCGATCCTCTACGGCGCCAGCGACGAGGGCCCGGCCAACCGCCGCCTCGCCGAGCTGCTCGACCTGATGTGGCAGACCGACGAGCTGCGGCTCGACCGGCCGGACCCGACCGACGAGGCCCGCAACGCCATCTACTACCTGCGCGACCTGTACGCCGAGGCCGCCCCGCAGGTGCTCGACGACCTCGCCGACACGCTGCGCACCCTCGGCGTGGAGACCTCCCCCACCGCCCGGCCGCTGAGCTTCGGCACCTGGATCGGCGGCGACCGCGACGGCAACCCGTTCGTCACCCCGACCGTGACCCGCGAGGTGCTGACCATCCAGCACGAGCACGGCATCGCGGCCACCGAGAAGGCGATGGACCACCTGATCAACGAGGTGTCCGTCTCCCGGCGGCTGCGCGGGGTGTCGCTCGACCTCTCCGCCAGCCTCGCCGCCGACCTGGACGCGCTGCCCGAGGTGGCGCCCCGGTTCCGCCGGGTCAACGCCGAGGAGCCCTACCGGCTCAAGGCCCGCTGCGTGAAGGCGAAGCTGGCCAACACCCGGCAGCGGCTGCGGCAGGGCACCGCACACGTGCCCGGCCGGGACTACCGCGGCTCGGCCGAGCTGATCGCCGACCTGGAGCTGCTGCGCGCCTCGCTGGCCCGCAACGCCGGCCAGCTCACCGCCGTGGGCCGGCTCGCCTCGACCATCCGTACGGTCTCCGCGTTCGGGCTGCACCTGGCGACCATGGACGTGCGGGAGCACGCCGAGGCGCACCACGCGGTGCTGGCCCAGCTTTACGCGGCCGTCGGCGAGGTCTCCGACTACCCGTCACTGACCCGGCTCGAGCGCACGAAGCTGCTGGCCGACGAGCTGACCGGGCGTCGGCCGCTCTCCACGCTCGACACCCCGCTGACCGAGGCGGCACGCAAGACGTTCGACGTGTTCGGCACCATCCGCGAGGCGCAGGACCGGTTCGGCAACGAGGTCATCGAGTCGTACATCATCTCGATGACCCTCGGGGTCGACGACGTGCTCGCGGCGGTGGTGCTGGCCCGCGAGGCCGGCCTGGTCGACGTGCACAGCGGCCGCGCCCGGATCGGCTTCGTGCCGCTGCTGGAGACCCCGGCCGAACTGAACGCCGGCGGCGAACTCCTCGACGAGCTGCTCTCGCTGCCGGCGTACCGGGCGCTGGTGGCGGCCCGCGGCGACGTGCAGGAGGTGATGCTGGGCTACTCCGACTCCAACAAGGAGGCCGGCATCACCACCAGCCAGTGGTCGATCCACCGGGCCCAGCGCGCGCTGCGCGACGTGGCCGCCCGGCACGGCGTGCACCTGCGGCTCTTCCACGGCCGGGGCGGCACGGTGGGGCGCGGCGGCGGGCCGACGCACGAGGCGATCCTGGCCCAGCCGTACGGCACCCTGGACGGCGCGATCAAGGTGACCGAGCAGGGCGAGGTCATCTCCGACAAGTACTCGCTGCCGTCGCTGGCCCGGGAGAACCTCGAGCTGACCCTGGCCGCGGTGCTCCAGGCGACGCTGCTGCACACCGCGCCCCGGCAGCCCGCCGAGATGCTGGAGCGCTGGGACGCGACGATGGAGCTGGTCTCCGACGCGGCGTTCCGGTCGTACCGGTCGCTGGTGGAGGACCCGGACCTGCCGGCGTACTTCTGGGCGTCGACGCCGACGGAGCTGCTCGGCGCGCTGAACATCGGCTCCCGGCCGGCGAAGCGGCCGAACACCGGGGCCGGGCTCGCCGGACTGCGCGCCATCCCGTGGGTGTTCGGCTGGACCCAGACCCGGCAGATCGTGCCCGGCTGGTTCGGGGTGGGCACCGGCCTGGCCGCGGCCCGGGCCGCCGGCCTGGAGGACGTGCTGGCCGAGATGCACCGCAACTGGCACTTCTTCCGCACGTTCCTGTCCAACGTGGAGATGATGCTCACCAAGACCGACCTGAGCATCGCCCGCCGGTACGTCGAGACGCTGGTGCCGAAGAAGCTGCACCCGATCTTCCACCAGATCGAGCAGGAGTACGAGCTGACCAGGCAGGAGGTGCTGGCGGTGACCGGCTCCCCGGCGCTGCTGGACAGCTCGCCGGTGCTCCAGCGCACCCTGGCCGTCCGCGACACCTACCTGGAGCCGCTGCACCACCTCCAGGTGGCCCTGCTGCGCCAGTACCGGGAGTCCGGGGCGGCGGGCCGCGCGGTGGCCACCGCGCCGGGCGGCCGGCGCGCGCCGAACGACGGCACCGCGCTGGAGCGGGCCCTGCTCACCACGGTCAACGGCATCGCCGCCGGCATGCGCAACACCGGCTGAGGTCGCGCCGGGGCACGGGTGCGGGGCAACCCCGCCGCCCCGTCCGCACGCGCACGAGGGCCCCGGTCACGCCGACCGAGGCCCTCGTGCGTCACTCGTCGACGCGGTCAGAAGTCCCCGCCGCCGAAGTCGCCGCCCCCGAAGTCGCCCCCGCCGAAGTCACCGCCACCGAAGTCGCCGCCCTGGTCAACGGCGCCGACGTCGCCGCCCGCGTCGCCGCCCTGGTCGCCGTAGTCGGCGCCGTCGCCGAAGCCCTCCTGGTAGCCGGCCTCGTAGCCGTAGCCCGGGTCGGCGAAGGCGGGCGAGAAGAGCGCGTCGGCGATCAGCAGGCCGCCGACCACCCCCGCGCCGGCACCCAGCGCGGTCTTCCACCACGGGGTGGAGTACCAGCCCGCCGGCACCGGCCGGCCCTGGAACCGCCCACCGGGGTAGTAGTAGGGCGTGTCCTGGCCGGGCTGCGGGCCGGCCTTGAAGGTCTGGCCCCGCACGTCCACCTGGCGTTCCCTGGTCAGCTCGCCGGCGCCCTGCGCGGCCGCCAGCGGGGGCAGCTCGGGGCCGGGGTCGATGCCGAGCGCCACCCGGGCGGCCCGGGCGTACGTCAGCCCCTCCAGCGCGGTCTCCCGGGCCAGGCGGTACTGCTGGACGGTCCGGGCCTGTTCGAGCTGGCTGCCGGCCGCGTTGTAGCGCTCGCCCGCGTCGACCAGCGCCTGGCGCACCGCCGGGTGGTCGCCGTGCAGGTTCATCACCTGTCCGCCCAGGCGCTCGTACCAGCGCTGGGCGTCGGCCCGCACGTCGGCCAGGCTGCGCGCCTCGCGGGCGGCGCGCTCCCGCCGCCACCAGACGAACGCCCCCACCAGCAGCACCACCAGCACCGCCACGAGCAGAAGTTCCATGGCACGAAGGTACCCGCGCCGACCACGTCGTACGCCTCCGGCGGTGCGCCGCACGGCCCGTGCCCGCCGGCCCGGCGACACGCGCCGGCCGCGTCCCCGGCGGCACCCGCCGCACTCGTCTGGCAAGCTCCGGTGGTGGACTTCTCGACGCTGGCCGTGGTGCTCGTCTGCCTCGCCGCGGGAGGGGCGGTGGGCTGGTACGCCGCCCGCGCCCGCTCGGCCACCGACATCGCGCGGCTGGACGCCACGCTGCGGGCCACCCGGGAGGGCGAGGGCCGGCTGGAGCAGTCCATGCGGGCGCTCAGCTACGAGGCAACCGCCCAGTCCCAGGAGGCCGTCGCCCGGGCGGTGGCCCCGCTGCACGAGACGCTGCGCCGCTACGAGCAGCGGGTCGCCGAGCTGGAGCGGGACCGGATCGACGCCTACGCCGAGCTGCGCGAGCAGGTCCGGGCGATGAGCAGCGTCTCGGGCGAGCTGCGCACCGAGACGAAGCAACTGGTGGCGGCGCTGCGGGCGCCGCAGGTGCGGGGCCGGTGGGGCGAGCACCAGTTGCGCCGGATCGTGGAGGCGGCCGGCATGCTGGAGCACTGCGACTTCTCCGAGCAGGTCACCGCCGCCACCGACCACCAGGGCGTCCGCCCCGACCTGGTGGTCCGCCTGCACGGCGGCCGGTCGGTGGTGGTGGACGCCAAGGCCCCCTTCGACGCCTACCTGACGGCGATGGAGGCCCGCGACGAGCGGGGCCGCGACACCCACCTCGACGCGCACGCGAAGCACCTGCGGGCGCACGTCGACGCGCTGGCCGCCAAGTCCTACTGGGCCGCGTTCGACAGCACGCCGGAGTTCGTGGTGCTCTTCGTGCCGGCCGACCCGTTCCTCGACGTCGCGTTGCAGCGCGACCCGACGCTGCTGGAGCACGCGTTCGCCCGCAACGTGGTGCTGGCGACCCCGGCGACCCTGGTCGCGCTGCTGCGCACGGTCGCCTACTCGTGGCGGCAGGAGGCGCTGGCGCGCAACGCGGTGGCGGTGCACTCGTTGGCCCGCGAGCTGTACGGGCGACTGTCCACCCTGGGCGACCACGTCGGCAAGCTGGGTGCCTCGCTCGGCGGCGCGGTGACCGCGTACAACCGGGCGGTGGGGTCGCTGGAGGCCCGGGTGCTGGTCAGCGCCCGTAAGCTCGCCGAGCTGGGGGTCTCCGACCAGGAGTTGGCCGCGCCGGCGCAGATCGAGCTGGCCCCCCGCCAGCCGCAGGCTCCGGAGCTGCTCGAAACCGCCGACGCGGACGCGCCGACCGGTCGGTCGACACTGGACTGACGGCCGATACCTACCACCTCCGATGTGACAATGCGCATCCCCGCATGTCACGAAGTGGTCACAACGAACTCGCCGGTAGTGACAGTGACCAGCGGCAGCACGAAGGATTCGGTCACGCGCGCCCTGCATCTGAGGGCCCTGTTCTCTGGAGGAAAGAGAACGTGAGCAAACCCCGAAACCTGAGCCGGCGTACCTCCGCCGCGCTCTTCGCGTCGGTTGTGGCGGCCAGCGCCGTGACCGTCGCGGGCGGTGCCGCGAGCGCCGCACCGACCGCACCCGACACCTCGCAGGCCACCCCCGCCGAGGCGCTGGGCTCGCACGACGCCAAGCTGCTCGCCGAGGCGGAGGCGAAGAAGGCGCCGACCGTCACGCTGATCGTCGCCACCGACAAGGGCGAGGCGAAGGACGTCGCCGACGACCTCAAGGCGCTCGGCGCCGCGGTCACCGAGCGGTACGACAGCATCGGGTACGTCCTGGCCAAGGTTCCCACCTCGAAGGTGCTGAAGGCGGCCACGCTGCCCGGCGTCTCCGCTGTGGACCTGGACGAGACCATCCAGCTCCCCGACCCGACGCCCGAGGTGGCCCCCGGCGGCAAGAAGGCGGCGAAGCAGGCCGCGACCCTGCCCGGCCCCGGCGCCGACACCCCGGCCGCGAACCCGTACATGCCGACCCACGAGATCGGCGCGGTCGACTTCGTCCGCGAGCACCCGGAGTGGGACGGCCGCGGCGTCACGGTCGGCATCATGGACTCCGGTGTGGACCTCGGCCACCCGGCGCTCCAGAAGACCACCACCGGCGAGCGGAAGATCGTCGACTGGGTCACCGCGACCGACCCGTTCGAGGACGCCACCTGGCGCGCCATGATCACCGAGGTGACCGGCCCGACGTTCACCGCGTCCGGCGCGACCTGGAAGGCCCCGGCGGGCACCTACCGGTTCAACCGCTTCAGCGAGTCGATCACGGCCAACAGCGACCCGGCCGGTGACGTCAACCGCGACGGGGACCGGACCGACGCGTTCGGCATCCTCTACGACCCGGCCACCCACAACGTCTGGGTCGACACCAACCAGAACAACGACTTCACCGACGACGCCCTGATGCGGCCGTACAAGGAGAAGTTCGACGTCGGCTACTTCGGCACCGACAACCCGGCGACCGCCGTCGCCGAGCGGATGCCGTTCGTCGTCGAGTACCGCGAGGACGTGGACACCGCCCCCGTCGGCGGCCCCGGCCTGGTCGACTACGTCAACATCGGCATCGTCGAAAGCACCCACGGCACCCACGTCGCCGGCATCACCGCCGCCAACGACATGCTCGGCAACGGCGCCTTCGACGGTGCCGCGCCCGGTGCCAAGCTGGTCTCCGCCCGCGCCTGCTCGTGGGGCGGCGGCTGCACCTACGCCGCCCTCACCACCGGCATGGCCGACCTGGTCATCAACCGCAAGGTCGACGTCATCAACATGTCGATCGGCGGCCTGCCGGCGCTGAACGACGGCAACAACGCCCGCGCCGAGCTCTACAACAACCTGATCACCACCTACGGCGTGCAGATGTTCATCTCGGCCGGCAACTCCGGCCCGGGCCTGAACACCATCGGCGACCCGTCGGTGGCGTCCAACGTGGTCAGCCTCGCCGCGAGCATCAGCAAGGACACCTGGCTGGCGAACTACGGCTCGGTGGTGAAGCGGAAGAACGCGCTGTTCAACTTCTCCTCCCGCGGCCCGCGCGAGGACGGCGGTGTCAAGCCGAACGTCGCCGCGCCCGGCTCCGCCATCTCCACCGCGCCGACCTGGCAGCTCGGCAGCCCGGCCCCCGAGGCGGGCTACCCGCTGCCTCCGGGCTACGCGATGCTGAACGGCACCTCGATGGCCTCCCCGCAGGCCGCCGGCGCCGCCGCGCTGCTGCTGTCGGCCGCCAAGGCGACCGACAAGGGCGTCACCCCGGCCGCGCTGCGCCGGGCGATCTACTCGTCGGCCAAGCCGATCAAGGACGTCCCGACGTACGCCCAGGGCTTCGGCATGTTCAACGTGCCGGGCGCCTGGAAGCTGCTGCGCAAGGGGGTGGAGACCCGCTCCTACACCTCCGACGCCCCGGTCTGCACCGTGCTCTCCGGGCAGCTCGGCACCCCGAACCGGGGCGCCGGCGTCTACAACCGCTGCGGCTCCGCCGACGGCGGGCACCGGGTCGGCCAGTCGAAGACCTACCAGGTCAAGATCACCCGTACCAGCGGGCCGGCCGGCACCGTGAAGCACGTGGTGGGCCTGCGCGGCAACGACGGCACCTTCACGGCGCCGAAGACCGTCTCGCTCCCGCTGAACACGACCGTCACGGTCGCGGTCACCGCCAAGCCCGCCACCGCCGGCGCGCACGGCGCGATCATGACGATCGACGACCCGGGCACCTCGGTGATCGACTTCGAGGTCTCCACCGTCGTCGTGGCCTCGAACGACGTGAAGAAGCCGGACTACTCCTTCTCGGCCGAGGGCTCGGTCGACCGGAACGGCTTCACCTCGTACTTCGTGACGGTGCCCCCGGGCGCCGGCGCCCTCCAGGTGAACCTCTCCGGCATCGCCACCGGTTCGCAGACCCGGTTCATCGCCTTCAACCCGTACGGCGTCCCGGTGGAGAGCACCTCCAGCCTCGCCTGCTACACCAACTTCTCCGACGCCAACGCCTGCAAGCCGCAGGAGCGCGACTACCAGAACCCGATCGCCGGGGTCTGGGAGATCGAGGTGGAGTCCCGCCGGACCTCGCCGTCGCTGAACAACCCGTACCAGCTCACGGCGCGGGTGCAGGGTGTCGCCGTCGAGCCGGCCGTGGTCGAGCTGCCGTCGGTCTCCGCCGGTGCGGCGACCCCGGTGACCTGGTCGCTGACCAACACCTTCGGCCCGGTCGCGGTGACCGGCCAGGGCGGCCCGCTCTCCAGCGTGCACGCCGAGCGGCCGACCATCGTCGAGGGCGCGTCGCAGGAGTTCACCGTGGAGGTGCCGGCGGGGGCGACCCGCTTCACCGCCCGGATCGGCAACCCGGCCAGCGCCGCCGCCGACCTCGACCTCTACGTCTTCCGTGGGACCACGGAGGTCGGCCGGGCCGCCGACGGCGACTCGGAGGAGGCCGTGACCATCAACAACCCGGCGGCGGGCACCTACCGGGTGGTCGTCGAGGGCTACGCGGTGGACGGGGCCGGTGGCAGCACCGCCTACGACTACCGCGACTCGTTCTCCGCGGCGGCGCTGGGCAGCCTCTCGGCGCCGGCCACCCCGCTCACCCTGGCCAACGGCGCCACCGCCACCCTGACGGGTACGGTGACCGCCCAGTCCACCCCGGCCGCCGGCCGGGCGCTCTTCGGTGAGCTGTCCGTGGTGACCACCGAGGGCGCGGTCGTCGGCCGCGGCGCCGTCTCCATCGGCGCCGTGAACTGACCGTCCCGCACCGGAACACCGGAGCCCGCCCCCAGCCGGGGGCGGGCTCCGCCCGTCTCCGGGTCCGGCGTGGCGGGTGCGCCGGTCGGTCAGCCGCGGCGGGCCGTCTCCACCACGAAGGGGGTGCCCTGCTGGCAGGTGGTGAACATGTCGGGCTGGGCCCGGCCGGTGACGGTCACCTTCGCGCCCGCCTTCAACACGTCGCGCGGCCCGCCGATGAGCAGGTAGTTGTCGATCAGCAGGCAGTTGGGCTCCACGCCGGGGGTGACGGTCCCGGTCAGCGTGGTACCGCCCGCCGACGGCGGCTTCGTCGGCCCGCCGGGGCGCTTCGTGGGTGGCGGCAGGGCCGGGCCCGTCTGGTCGACCGGGTCGCCGGGGGTCGGCGGTACGCCCGGGGTGCTCGCGTCCGGGCTGGGCGGGCTGGTCACCGGCTGCGCTCCTGTCGGGGTCGGGCTGGGGGTGCCGCCGCCGTCCTGACCGCCGCCGCAGGCGCTCAGCGCCACGCAGACGGCCAGCGCGGAGACGGCGAGCCGAAACGTCCTCATACCCGTATCGGACGCAGCGAAGCCCGCTGTCGTTCCCGACCGGGACCGGTCAACCGCCGGGAACCGGGCACAGCGTCCGCCGGCCGGGACCGGTGCACCAGCCAGGAACCCGGCGCAGCCCCCCGCGACCGGGACCGGTCAACCGCCGCGGAACCCCGCGCCGTCCTCCGTGCCCCGGGCCGGTCAGCCACGGGCCGCGGCGGCGGCCTTCATGTCCCGCTTGAGCTCCTGCGGCAGCGAGAAGGTCAGCCGCTCGTTGGCGGTCACCACCTCGTCCACGTCGGTGAACCCGCGTGCGGCCAGGTGGGCGAGCACCTCCTGCACCAGCTCGTCCGGGACGCTGGCGCCCGAGGTCAGCCCGACCGTGCGCGCCCCCTCCAGCCAGGCGTCGTCGATCTCGTGCGCGAAGTCGACCAGGTGACCGGCCCGCGCGCCGGCGTCCAGGGCGACCTCCACGAGGCGTACCGAGTTGGAGGAGTTGCGCGAGCCGACGACGATCACCACGTCGCACTCGGGCGCGATCTCCTTGACCACGTGCTGCCGGTTGGAGGTGGCGTAGCAGATGTCGTCGCTGGGCGGCGACTGGAGCATCGGCAGCCGCTTCTTGAGCCGGGCCACCGTCTCCAGCGTCTCGTCGACCGAGAGGGTGGTCTGGGAGAGCCAGACGACCTTGTTCGGATCGCGGACGGTGATCTTGTCGGCGTCCTCCGGGCCGTCCACGAGCTGGATGTGCTCCGGGGCCTCGCCGGAGGTGCCGATGACCTCCTCGTGCCCCTCGTGGCCGATGAGCAGGATGTCGTAGTCCTCGGCGGCGAACCGCTTCGCCTCCTGGTGCACCTTGGTGACCAGCGGGCAGGTCGCGTCGATCGCCTTCAGCGAGCGCGCCCGGGCCTGCTCGTAGACCTCCGGCGCCACCCCGTGCGCGGAGAAGATGACGGTGGCGCCCTCCGGCACCTCCTCGTTCTCCTCCACGAAGATCGCGCCCTTGGCCTCCAGGGTCTGCACGACGTGCTTGTTGTGCACGATCTGCTTGCGCACGTAGATCGGGGCGCCGTAGAGCGTGAGCGCCTCCTCCACGGTCTGCACCGCGCGGTCCACGCCCGCGCAGTAGCCACGGGGCTTGGCCAGGAGCACGCGCTTGCCGGTCCGGGACGTCGCTTCAGCCTGAGTCACCCGCCCATCGTACGTGCCGCCCCGGATCGCGACATCGGCTGCGACCGCCGCCACGGCGCGGGCCCGCGCCGTGGTGAACGGGCGCACCGGCAGCGCGCACGGCCGCCGGCGACCCTCCGGACGACCCCGTTCGGCGCCCCGAGCGGCGAGATCTTGGTAGGGACGGGCCCTCGGAGGGGCCGTTTCACACCAAGATCTGCGCGCGGCCGCGCCGACGCCGCGACGCCGAGAGTGTCCGGGGCGGGCCGTAGGGTGGGCGGGTGAGCACAGGCGAGGTGGGGCGGAGCACGTCCGAGGAGCCGTGGCCGGTCCGGGTGGTCAGCCAGAAGGTCGGCGCCTGGATCGCCCGGCTCGGCTGGGTGTGGGTGGACGGGCAGGTGGCGCAGATCAGCCGCCGGCCGGGCGCCACCACCGTCTTCCTCACCCTGCGGGACCCGTCGGCCGACCTGAGCCTGACCGTCACCACCAACCGGGACGTCCTCGACGCCGGCGCGCCGGAGCTGCGCGAGGGCGCCCGGGTGGTGCTGCACGCCAAGCCCGAGTTCTACGCGGCCCGGGGCACGCTCAGCCTGCGCGCCGACGAGATCCGCCAGGTCGGCCTCGGCGAGCTGCTGGCCCGGCTGGAGAAGCTCAAGAAGCTGCTCGCCGCCGAGGGGCTCTTCGACCGGGCCCGCAAGCGCCGGCCGCCGTTCCTGCCCAACCGGATCGGGCTGATCACCGGCCGCGCGTCGGCCGCCGAGCGGGACGTGCTGACCAACGCCCGCCGGCGCTGGCCGGCCGTGGAGTTCCGCACGGTCAACGTGGCCGTGCAGGGGCCGAGCGCGGTCCCGCAGATCGTCGACGCGCTCAAGGTGCTGGACGCCGACCCGACCATCGACGTGATCATCATCGCCCGGGGCGGGGGCGGCATCGAGGACCTGCTCCCCTTCTCCGACGAGGCGCTCTGCCGGGCGGTCTTCGCCTGCCGCACGCCCGTGGTCAGCGCGATCGGCCACGAGACGGACGCGCCGCTGGTCGACTACGTCGCCGACCTGCGCGCCTCCACGCCGACCGACGCGGCAAAGCGGGTGGTCCCGGACCTCACCGAGGAGGTGCGCCTCATCCGGCAGGCCCGGCACCGTCTGGAGCGCGCGGTGCACAACCTCGTCGACCGCGAGTCGCACCGGCTCGACGGGCTGCGCTCCCGGCCGGTGCTGGCCCGGCCGCAGGTGATGGTCGACCAGCGGGCCACCGACCTGACAGGGCTCAGCCAGCGGGCCCGGCGCTGC
The DNA here is from genome assembly GCF_051386395.1 of Micromonospora sp. URMC 106. NCBI lineage: Bacteria > Bacillati > Actinomycetota > Actinomycetes > Micromonosporales > Micromonosporaceae > Micromonospora > Micromonospora sp. URMC 106. The sequence continues at coordinate 74,603 of NZ_JBPQTP010000016.1, read as the reverse complement.
CTGGACCACCGGCTCGCCGCCGCCGACGACGACCTGCGGCACACCCTGGCCCGGTTGCGGGCCCTCTCGCCCGCCGCCACCCTCGACCGGGGCTACGCGATCGTCCAGCGGGCCGACGGCCACGTCGTGCGCGCGGCGTCCGAGGTGGGCAAGGGCGACGCGCTGCGGGTCCGCCTCGCCGACGGCGAGCTGGCCGCCACGGTCGACGGCTGAACGGGGTACGGAAGCGGATGTGGTGGGATGGCAGCGATGACTGACGAGAACAAGGACGAGCGCCTCAGCTACGAGCAGGCCCGCGCCGAGCTGGCGTCGGTGGTCGAGCGGCTGGAGGCGGGCGGCACGACGCTGGAGGAGTCGCTGGCGCTCTGGGAGCGCGGCGAGAAGCTGGCCGGGATCTGCCAGCGCTGGCTCGACGGCGCCCGAGCCCGGATCGACGCCGCCCGGCATGAGTCCGCCTCCTGACGTCCGCGCGCCGGGCGGGCCGGGAACGCCGAACGGGGCGGCCGGAGCCGCCCCGCGCCCGCGTCGACCGCGTCAGTTGAACAGGTTGTAGAGCTCGGCCGGCGCCTCGACCACCTGGTCCGCCGGCGGCTTCTGCGCCGCGGTGGCGCTGCCGTAGTCCGAGTAGGTGATCCGGATGTCCTGGGCCTTCGTCTGGCCGGCGGCCGGGATCTGGATGACCATCTCGCTCAGCCGCCCCTGCGGGTCGAGCTTCGCGGTGAACGGCACCGACTTCGCCTGCGCCCCGAGGGCCGTGATCACCGTCGGGTCCACCGACCCCGCCTCCGCCGCCTTCGACACGTCGATGGTGCCGGCGTACGCGCCCTCGCCCGTCTGCCGCACCTCCGTGATGCCCTGGGTCAGCACCTCGCTGCCGGCCGGGTCGACCTTGTCGAAGTCGAAGCCCAGGTTCCGGTTGCCCTTGATCCGGGTCTGGTCCAGGTGCTGGTACTTGCCGAGGTTCAGCTTCTGCACGCCCGGCAGGCTGCCCGCGGTCGTGCCGCCGAGGTCCACCTTCACCCAGCTGTCCGGCTTGTAGTGGACGAGGTCGAGCTTCATGAACAGGTCGTCGGTCGGCTTGCCGACCGTCACCCGCATCTCGGCGCTCTGGCTGGGCTCGTGCACCTGCCCCTCGGCGGTGGAGCCGGCGCCGGACATGGTGAACCGGAAGTTGCCGTTGCTGATCTCGCGGGTGGAGGCCAGCAGCGCCTGCTTGGCGTCACCGGGGACCGGGGTCGCGGCACCGGAGGGCGCCGCCGTGCCGGACGCCGAGACGGTCGGGGAGGCGGACGATCCCGCCTCCGGGGTCCCGGTGGCGTTGCAGGCGGCCAGACCGGGAGTGAACAGCGCGACGGCCACCAGGCCGGCGCTCAGGCGTCGAACAGTCATGCGTGTCTCCCACGTGGGTCACCCGACGCACCTGGCGGCGGCCGGAAACCGGGCGACGCACCACGTCGGCTGCGTCGCACGGGCCCCGGTTGCCGGGGCGGCCGGCCGGGCCCGCCCCCCTGTTGTTCCCTGCCGTCGCGTCGCACAATCACCGTTCTGTCCGGTTGCCCCGGTCGGCTGACCCCGGGAACGCGAAAACGGGCGGCCGGAGCCGCCCGTTCCCCGTCGTATCGGCTCGTTACTCGGCATCTCGTACGTCGGGGCCGGGGCCTCGACCACCTTGTCCGCGGGCGGCTTCTGCGCGGTGGTGGCGTTGCCGTAGGTCGGCGTAGTTACCGTGATGCCGTGGGCCTTGGTGTCACCACCGGCCGCCGGGACCGAGATGACCAACTCGGTGATGCCCTTGGCGAGCACCGCGCTGCCGGTGCCGGAGGCGGGCACCGCCTCCTTCGGATCGGCGGGGATGGCGTCGGCGGCCGACGTGGACGAGCCGGCCGACATCCGGGGGGCGCCCGGGAGCGGTCAGCGGATCGATCCGGCGAGGTGCCGCAGCTCGTTGTCCCGGGCGTCGCCGACCACGATCACCGTCCGGTTCGGTTCGAGCAGCACCAGCGCCTGCTCGTTGGCCCGCCCGGTGTACCGCTGCCAGGTGCGGCCGCCCAGGTCGGTCTGCCCCTGCGGCTGCCCCTCGGCCGTCAGCTCGGTCGGCAGCAGCCGCTCCGGCGGCACGCTGCTCTGCACCAGCTGGGCACCCCGCCCCTCGGGGGTCACGTAGCCGAGGCGCAGGCTCGCCCCGCCCTCGACGGTCTGGAAGTTCGCGCTGACCGTCTGCCACCCGTCGCCGAGCTCCGCCGGCTCGCTGACCGGGAAGGCGTTGGCGGCCCGGGCCGACTCGACGGCGGGCGCCGGGTCGACCGTGATCGGCTGGTCGCCGCCGAGGAACCCCCGGTGGAAGGCGAGCAGCAGGGCGATCGGGACCAGCAGGATGAGCAGCGAGAGCGCCATGTCCTTCGGCGACCGCTCCGACTTGCGGGCGTCGACCGCGGGCGGCGGCGCGGGCAGTTCGCCCGTCTCCGCCGCGCCGTCGGCCGGCGCGCGCTCCGCCGCGCCGGCGGGTTCCACCAGCGCCGGCTCCCCCTCGGGTACGGCGGCGGCCGGGGTCGGGGCGGCCGGCGGCTGGCCGTCCGGCGGGGTCTGGTCGGCGGGTACGCGATCGGCAGGCTGTGCGGGTTCCACCCCGCCATCTTCCCGCACCGCCCGACCGGCCGTATCCGGGCCATCACCGCCCCGGCACGGCAGCCGGTCAGTCATCGTGTGAGGATCAGCGACACACCCGGCAGCGGCGACGCCGCATCCTGCCGCCCCGCAACGTCGCGAGGAGGAGCCGTCATGACGAACACCACCAGGACGCGGATCCCACAGGATCTCGACCGCAACCTCGCCCTCGACCTGGTCCGGGTCACCGAGGCCGCGGCGATGGCCGCCGGCCGCTGGGTCGGCCGGGGCGACAAGGAGGGCGGCGACGGCGCCGCCGTCGACGCGATGCGCAAGCTGATCAACTCGATCCCGATGCGGGGCGTCGTGGTCATCGGCGAGGGCGAGAAGGACAACGCCCCGATGCTCTTCAACGGCGAGGAGGTCGGCGACGGCACCGGGCCGGAGGTGGACGTCGCGGTCGACCCGATCGACGGCACCACGCTGATGAGCAAGGGCATGCCGAACGCCCTGGCCGTGCTCGCGGTCGCCGAGCGCGGGGCGATGTTCGACCCGAGCGCCGTGTTCTACATGGAGAAGCTCGCGGTCGGCCCGGCCTACGCGGACGTGGTGGACATCAACGCCGAGGTGGCCGACAACCTGCGCCGCATCGCCAGGGTCAAGGGCACCGACATCTCCGAGGTGACGGTCTGCGTGCTGGACCGGCCCCGGCACGACGACCTGGTCACGCAGATCCGGCGCGCCGGGGCGGGCATCCGCTTCATCTCGGACGGCGACATCGCGGGCGCCATCGCCGCCGCCCGCGGCGAGTCGGACGTCGACGTGCTGATGGGCATCGGCGGCACCCCGGAGGGGATCACCGCGGCCTGCGCCCTCAAGTGCATGGGCGGGGTGATGCAGGCCAAGCTCTGGCCGCGCGACGCGGAGGAGCGGGAGAAGGCGCTCGCCGCCGGGCACGACCTGGACCGGGTGCTGACCACCGACGACCTCGTCACCGGCGACAACTGCTTCTTCGTGGCGACCGGGGTCACCTCCGGCGACCTGCTGCGCGGCGTCCGCTACCGGTCCGGTGGGGCGTACACGCAGTCGATCGTGATGCGCTCGAAGAGCGGCACCATCCGCGTGATCGACTCGTACCACCGGCTGGAGAAGCTGGCCCTCTACTCGGCGGTGGACTTCGACGGTCGTCCCCTGGCAGAGCAGGAGTGACCGTCACCGGGACGGCGGCCCCGCCGACTCCGTCGGCGACGCGCCGGATCGCCGGCGTGGGCCTCGCGACCGCCTCCGGGGTCGCCGTGGCCGTGCAGTCCCGGATCAACGGCGAGCTGGGCGTACGCCTGGCCGACGGGATCGCCGCCGCGGTGGTCTCGTTCGGCGTGGGACTGCTCGTGCTGCTGGTGCTGGTCCCCGCCACCCCGGGTGGGCGGCGGGGCCTGGTCGCCCTGCGTGCCGCGCTCGCCGACGGCGCGTTGCGCCCGTGGCAGTGCCTCGGCGGGGTCTGCGGCGCGTTCCTGGTGGCCACCCAGGGGCTGACCATCGGCACCCTGGGTGTGGCGGTCTTCACGGTGGCGGTGGTCGCCGGCCAGTCCGGCAGCAGCCTGGCCGTCGACCGGGCCGGGATCGGCCCGAACGGACGCCAGCCGGTCACCGCCCAACGGCTGGCGGGCGCGGCGCTGACCGTGGTCGCGGTCCTGCTGGCCGTCGGCGACCGGCTCGGCGACCCGGGCACCCTCGGGCTGGCGCTGTTGCCGCTGCTCGCCGGGGTGGCCATCGCCTGGCAGCAGGCGGTCAACGGGCGTGTCCGGATGGCTTCCGGCAGCGCCCTGACGGCCACGCTGGTCAACTTCGCCGTCGGGATGGCGGCCCTGCTGGCGACCTTCGCCGTCGACGTCGCGGTCCGCGGCTGGCCGGCGGGCGACCTGCCGACCGAGCCGTGGCTCTATCTCGGCGGCCCGATCGGGATCGTGTTCATCGCGGTCGCCGCCGCGATCGTCCGGTTCACCGGCGTGCTGTTGCTCGGCCTGGCCAGCATCGCCGGTCAGATCGTCGGCGCCGTGCTGCTGGACGTGCTGCTGCCCACGGCGGCCTCCCACCCGAGCGTCACCACCCTGCTCGGCGCGGCGCTGACCATGGTCGCGGTCCTCGTCGCCGCCTTGGCCCCGCCCGCGCCCCGCCGGCCGGGTCACCCGGCCTGAGGCGTCCCACCGCCGGCCACCCGGCCGTCACGCCGCATGCCGTCGCCCCGTCGCCCCGTCGCCCCGTCGCCCCGTCGCCCCGTCGTGCCGTCGTGCCGTCCTGCCGTCCTGCCGGAAGGCTGTCGCGCCGCATCGTCGTCGTGCCCGGCCGCCGGGGTCACGGGGTTCGCGCCGGCCGGGTGGCGGGGGTGCGGAGGGCCGCGACGGTCTCGGCGAGGACGTCGTCGAGGGGGGTCGGGTCGATGCCGAAGGTGGTGGTGGCGGCGGTGGAGTCCAGCACGAACGGCCGGTCGAACTGGTAGGCCACCTCCCGCATCTCCCGCGCCGTCGGGTCGAACAGCCCGCCCAGCCACAGCACCGGCCCGGGCATCCGGGCGAGCTTCGGCGCGGGCGCCCCGGCGAGCGTCGCCGCGCGGACGGCCAGCTCGCGGATCGGGACGGCCGGCGTCGTCGGCACGTGCCAGGCCCGGCCCCAGCCGCGCTCGTCGGTGGCCGCGGCCACCAGCGTGCGGGCCACGTCGCCCACGTACGTCCAGCTGTGCGGCGCGTCGAGGGCCGCCGGCACGAGCGCGCGCCGGCCCGCCATGACCTGGGGCAGCACCAACATGCTCACCAGCGACTGGGCGCCGGCGCCCAGGTAGTCCGAGCCCCGCACCTCGGTGATTCGGGCCCGGCCCGCCTCGTGGGCGGCGAGCGCGTCGGCCCACATCCGCACCCGCACCTGCCCCTTCACGCTGCTCGGCCGCAGCGGCGTCGCCTCGGTCATCGGGGCGTCGACGGGACCGTAGCCGTAGAGGTTGCCGACCGTGGCGAGCACCGCCCCGCTTCGCTCGGCGGCGGCGAGCAGGGCGGCGGCCAGCGGCGGCCAGTCGGTGCTCCACCGGTGGTAGGCGGGGTTGGCGCAGTTGTAGAGCGCCGCCGCGCCGGTGGTCGCCGCGGCCAGCCGGTCGGCGTCGGTGGCGTCCGCGGCGATCCGCTCGACCGCCGGGTGCTCCGGCCCGCTGCCCCGGCGGGTGACCAGCCGCACCCGCTCGCCCCGATCGGCGAGGAGGCGGGCGGTGGCGGTGCCGACGGGGCCGGCGCCGACGATCACGTGCAGTGCCATCAGGGGTCACCTTTCATAGCAGCGATACGTTTCGAGAGCGGTGCTCTCGTTCGACACCAGCATGCACCCACCGCCACGCTCGCGTCAAGAGCAGTGCTCTCGGTTTTGATCTGCGCTCTCGTTCGTGGCAGGGTGGGGGCATGGCTGCACCCTCGATCCGTGCCCGGGTCCGCGCCGAGATGATCGACGAGATCAAGGCCGTCGCGCGGCGCCACCTCGCGACCGACGGCGCCAACCTGTCCCTGCGCGCGGTCGCCCGGGACATGGGCATGGTCTCGTCGGCGATCTACCGCTACTTCCCCAGCCGCGACGACCTGCTGACCGCGCTGATCATCGAGGCGTACGACGCGCTCGGGGCCGCCGTGGAGGCGGCCGACGCCGGCCGCGACCGCCTCGACCTGCGCGGGCGCTGGCACGCCGTCTGCCGCGCGGCCCGGGAGTGGGCGCTCACCCACCCCGCCGAGTACGCCCTGCTCTACGGCAGCCCCGTGCCCGGCTACGCCGCGCCGGCCGACACCATCGGCCCCGCCCAACGACCTCCACTGACCCTGGTCGGCATCCTCCGCGACGGGTACGCCGCCGGCCGGATCGACCCGCCGCCCACCAGCGAGCCGCCCGAGCCGCTCCGGGCCGACCTCGCGGACCTGGGCGGGACCCTGGGCGGCGGGCTGCCCGAGGCGTTGCTCGCCCGGGGCATGGCCGGCTGGACGCAGCTCTTCGGGCTCATCAGCTTCGAGCTGTTCGGCCGGATCAACGACGCGCTGTCGCACCGGGACGCCTACTTCGACCACCAGACGGCACTGATGGCCGACCTGATCGGCCTCCCCCGGGCGGCCTGACGCACGGGCTTGACGGCGTCAGCGCGGCGGCCCGGCGGGGGGCGGCGGCTGGGGCGGACCGGCCGGGGCGGGTGCTCCCACCAACCGGGCCGCCCGCCAGCCCAGCAGCAGCCCCGGCACCGTGGCCGCCACGGCGAGCAGCAGCGCGGTGCGGGTGTACGCGGGGCGGCCGTAGAGCCAGCCGACCAGCGGCAACGCGGTCAGCGCCAGGGTCAGGGCGGCGGCCAGCAGCACCTCCAGGGCCCACCGACCTCGCGCGCCCCGCAGCCCGCCCAGCGCCCAGGCGGACAGCAGCAGCGCGCCGAACAGGAACACGAGCGACGCGACGAGACCAAGTTCCGCGATGACCAGCTCGCGCGTCCAGACCATGGCCAGCGGCGCCCAGGCGACGACGGCGAGCACGGCCAGGACGCTCGGCAGCCAGGGCCCCGCGCCGGCAGGCAGCCGCGCCCGCACCGCCGACACGGCCAGCACGAGCGCCGCCAGCGTGAGCCCCACGAGCAGGGCCAGCAGCGGATCGTCGCCCCGGTCCGCCGGGGTGCTGCGGCCCAGCGCCGGCGGGCGTCCGTCGAACGGGTACCCGCCCACCCGGGCGTCGACGAAGCCGAGCCGTTCCCAGGTCCCGTCCGGCCGACGGATGGCGAAGCCGTCCCGGCCGTTGGCCACCAGCACGACGTGCCGGCCGTCGCCGGTGTCCCACACGGTCAGCTCCTGCGCGGCGATGCGCTCCCCGCGCGGCCCCGGGTCCGGGTACTGGCGGCGCAGCACGGCGCGCTGCGCCTCCGTGGCCGCCCAGGCCGGTCGCCAGCTCCGCCCCGCGTCGTCGCTCTGCTCCACGGCGAGCCGGCCGGGGATCAGCCGGTAGCAGCGCGTCGGCGTGGCGGTCGAGCAGCCCCGGCTGACCGGTCCGGCCGCCGGCCCCTTCCTGCCCTTCAACGCCTCGGCCTCGCCCCGCGTCGGGTCGCGCCACGTCGCCCCCGCGTCGTCGCTCACCCGCCAGGAGGGCGCGCTGTCGAATGCCCGGTCGGCGTAGCTGTGGCCGATGCCGGCCGCCAACCGTGCGTCGAGGACCGCCGCCCGGACGGCGTCGGGGTAGTGGACGGCGCTGGTCGCCGCCACCGCCAGCGTCGCCGCCGGCAGCAGCACCAGCAGGCGGACCAGCCGGGCGGAGCGCCGCCGCACCGGCTCCCGCCGCGACCGTGACCAGGTCCAGCCCGCGAGGGCCAGCGCCGGCAGGGCGAGCAGGTCGGTGCGGTCCGCCCGCACCAGCGACGGCCCGCTGACGGCGCTCCAGAGCGCCGAGGCGCCGGCGGCGGCGTACCCGCTGGACTTGACGGCGGTGAAGCCGGCGGCGACGAGACCGAGCCCGACCGCGACGGCGGTACGGGCCGGCAACCGCGGTGCCAGCAGGGTGAGCAGCACCGCGACCAGCGGCGGCGCGAGGACCAGTCCGGCGACGTCGCTGAGCTTCCCGGTCAGCGGGCCCGGAAAGGCAGCCTTGAGCAGGTGGTCGTTCACCACGAGCAGGACGAGGGCGACGACCGTCGCGGGGTGCCCCAGCCAGGCCAGGGTCGCCGGCGCGCCGTCGCGGTGCGGGGCCGGGTCGCTCATCGACCCACCGTCGCAACAATTGATCTCGATCCGGCCACGGCCGGGGCAGCATCCGGTACCGGTGCGTCAGGTGCCGTCCGAGGAGTGCCCGGGGAACAGGTGCGCGCTCGGGTCGATGGCCACCGCGGCGTTGTTCACCGCCGTGGCGGCCTCGCCGAAGCCGGTGGCGATCAGGCGCACCTTGCCCGGGTACTCGGTGATGTCCCCGGCCGCGAAGACCCGGGGCAGGTTCGTCGCCATCGCGCTGTCGACCACGATGTGCCGGCGATCCAGCCGCAGCCCCCACTCGGCCAGCGGGCCGAGGTCGGCGGTGAAGCCGAGGGCCGCGACCACCGTGTCCACCGGCAGCAGCTCGACGGCGCCGCCGCGTACGGTGATCTCGGCGCCGGTCACCGCGCCGTCGCCGTGCAGCCCGGTCACCTCGGCGTTGACGATCACCCGCACCGGCAGGTCCAGCACCCGGGCGACGGTGGCCGCGTGGGCGCGGAACTTCTCCCGCCGGTGCGCCAACGTCACCGAGCGGGCCAGGGGCTGGAGGGTCGCCGCCCAGTCGAAGGCGGAGTCCCCGCCGCCGACGATCAGCACGTCCCGGCCGGCCAGCTCCGTCGGCTGGGGCACGAAGTAGACGATCCCGGTGCCGACGAAGTGTTCCGCCACCGGCAGCGGGCGGGGTGTGAAGCTGCCCAGCCCACCGGTGACGATCACCGCTCCGCAGCCGAGCTGCTCGCCGCCGGCGAGGCCGAGCACCGGCCGCCCGTCGGCGTACGAGAGCTTCTCCGCGCGGGCGCCGAGCAGGTAGAGCGGGTCGAAGGGCGCCGCCTGGGCGACGAGGTTGGCGACCAGGTCCCGCCCCTTGACCGCCGGGAAGCCGGCCACGTCGTGGATCAGCTTCTCCGGGTACATGGCGGTGATCTGGCCGCCGGGCTCGGGCAGCGCGTCGACGACCGCGACGGAGAGCCCGCGGAACCCGGCGTAGTACGCCGCGAAGAGCCCGGCCGGACCGGCCCCGATCACCGCGACATCGACCTCGCGCATGGGCGTACCGTCGCTTTCCGCTCACGGATCAACGCGTGCTGATCCCGACGGTAGGGCCGGCGGCGGGCCCGGGCAAGGATGTCCCACCAGGCCGTACGGCGCCGGCGCGTCGGCGCTCAGGGCAGGGTGAGGGTGGACTCCGAGCGGTACGGGCCGCCGAGGTCGTCCCGGCGGCGGCGGAAGACGATCGCGGCGACCGCCCCGCCGAGCAGCCCGAACAGGTGCCCCTGCCAGGAGATCCGCTCGTCGGTGGGCAGGATGCCGACCAGTTGCCAGCCGTAGAGCAGGCCGACGAGCAGGAAGACCGCGAAGTTCCACCAGCTCCGCTCGACGATGCCCCGCATGAGCAGGATGCCCAGGTAGCCGAAGATGACGCCGCTCGCGCCCACCACCACCGAGTTGGACGAGCCGGTGAACCACACCCCCAGCCCGCTGACCAGGACGATGACGAGCGTCGACCAGAGGAACCGGCGGGCGCCGGCGGCGAGCACGAAGGTGCCGAGCAGGATCAGCGGGATGCTGTTGCTGTAGAGGTGGTCGAAGCCGTGGTGCAGGAACGGCGAGAAGAACACCCCGTCGAGCCCGTCGATGCGCTTCGGGATGATCCCGGCGGCGGTGTCGAAGCCGGCCGCCAGCCCCTGGTCGAGGGCCTCGATGAGGAACAGGAACGGCACCACCGCGCACATGGCGACGAAGGCCCGGCCGAGGGCGGCGTAGAACGCCTCGGTGCCGAACCGGTGGGGGTCGCCGCTTCCCGGGTGCAGGGTCACCCGTCAAGAGCTATCAGGTGACGGCCCGTGCCGCCACTTCTGCGCCGATCCACGCAACGACACGACGGACGCCCGCGCGCGACACGACGCGCGACGCGCGCGGAACAGGACGGGCGACCCGGGCACGGATCGACGGGCGACGCGCGCGGGACGCGCAGGGCGATCCGGGCGGGGAAAGACGTCGGCGGGGTGTGTGGACGCCCACACACCCCGCCGAGGTCGATCGGTCAGTACCAGCCCACGTCCTGCGAGTGGGCCCATGCCTTGCAGGGCGAGCCGTAGCGGCCCTCGATGTAGCCGAGACCCCACTTGATCTGCGTCGCCGGGTTGGTCTGCCAGTCGTCGGCGACCGAGCCCATCTTGCTGCCCGGCAGCGCCTGCGGGATGCCGTACGCCCCGGACGAGGGGTTGCGGGCCTTGTGGTTCCAGCCGCTCTCCTTGGTCCAGAGCTTGTCCAGACAGGGGAACTGGTCCATCCCGAAGCCGGCCTTCACCATGAGCGCGCAGCCGACCTCGCGGTTGCCGCTGTACTCCGCGCAGGACGCCGGGATCGGCCCGTCGTACGGCTTGCTCTCGGCGGCCTTCTCGGCCGCGGCCTTGGCGGCGGCCTCCCGGGCCTTCTTCCGCGACGCGGCGGCGGCCTCGGCCTCGCGGGCCCGCTTGGCGGCCTCCTTGGCGGCCGCGGCGGCGCGCAGCTTCGCCTGGTATTCGGCGGCCCGCTGCTTGGCGGACTGCAGCTGGTGGGCGGCGTGCCGTTCGCGCTGGTAGTCCAGCTCGGCCTCTTCGACGGCGGCGCCGACCTGCGCGGTCAGGCCCTGTTGCTGGGTCTGGCGGTCTTCGCCCAGGTACACACCGCCGGCAACGCCCACGGAGAGCAGCGCGACAGCGGCAGTGCGGGCGCCGAACCGGCTCCACAGCCGACTCACGAAGTGGTCCCTTCGTCGGGGGCAAGGACACGGCACGGGGCACCCCGGTCTGAGGGGGAGGGCCCGAGCCGCGAGCGCCCCGACCCTGTGCCGGTCGCAGCCGACGTACCGGGGTGGGAGATGTCGGTGTGACGAACGATCACCAACGATCTTGTCGGTACGTGGGCGCTCGTTGGACACCATCGCGCACGGTGAGGCCGATGGGAAACCAAGGAGCCCGAATGTGACTTGCGTCACTCAAATTATCCGGACAAAGCACCTCATAACGGTCATCAGTGCGGGATGTCCTCCAGCAGATCGGTCACCATCGCCGCGATCGGCGACCGCTCCGAACGGCTGAGGGTGACGTGGGCGAAGAGCGGGTGGCCCTTGAGCGCCTCGATCACGGCGGTCACCCCGTCGTGCCGGCCGACGCGCAGATTGTCCCGCTGGGCCACGTCGTGGGTCAGCACCACCCGGGAGCCCTGGCCGATCCGGGAGAGCACCGTCAGCAGCACGCCGCGCTCCAGGGACTGCGCCTCGTCCACGATCACGAAGGCGTCGTGCAGGCTCCGCCCCCGGATGTGGGTCAGCGGCAGCACCTCCAGCAGCCCGCGCGAGGTGACCTCCTCCAGCACGTTCTCGTGCACCACCGCGCCGAGGGTGTCGAAGACCGCCTGCGCCCAGGGCGACATCTTCTCCGACTCGGAGCCGGGCAGGTAGCCCAGCTCCTGCCCGCCGACGGCGTAGAGCGGGCGGAAGACCACCACCTTCTTGTGCCGGCGGCGCTCCATCACCGCCTCCAGCCCGGCGCAGAGGGCCAGCGCCGACTTGCCGGTCCCGGCCCGCCCGCCCAGCGAGACGATGCCGACCGACTCGTCCAGCAGCAGGTCGAGGGCGATCCGCTGCTCGGCCGAGCGGCCGTGCACCCCGAACGCCTCCCGGTCGCCGCGGACCAGCCGCACCGTCTTGTCGGGCAGCACCCGGCCGAGCGCCGAGCCGCGCGCCGAGTGCAGCACCAGGCCGGTGTGGCAGGGCAGCCCGGCGGCGGCGTCCAGGTCGAGCGTCTCGCCGGCGTAGAGCCGGCCGATCTGCTCCTCCGCCAGCTCCAGCTCGGCCATCCCCGTCCAGGTGGGATCGCTGGCCTGGCCGTGCCGGTACTCGTCGGCCCGCAGGCCCACCGAGGCGGCCTTGACCCGCAGCGGCATGTCCTTGCTGACCAGGGTCACCTCCCGCCCCTCGGCGGCGAGGTTCAGCGCGACGGAGAGGATCCGCGCGTCGTTGGAGTCGGTGCGGAAGCCCGGCGGCAGCACGCCGTCGTCGGAGTGGTTGAGCTCCACCCGCAGCGTGCCGCCGGAGTCGTTGGCCGGCACCGGACGGTCGAGCCGCCCGTGCCGGACCCGCAGCTCGTCCAGCATGCGCAGGGACTGCCGGGCGAACCAGCCCAGCTCCGGGTGGTGTCGCTTGCCCTCCAGCTCGGAGATGACCACGAGGGGCAGGACCACCTCGTGCTCGGCGAAGCGGTGGAAGGCCGCCGGGTCGGAGAGGAGCACCGAGGTGTCCAGGACGAACGCCTGGCCGGCTGGTCGGGGCTCCTCGGCGTCGACCGGAGCGGCGGACGCGCCGCGGCGGCTCCGGGTGGTGCGGCGGGTCGTGGCAGTCGCGGCCGTGGTCTGGTCGGCCCCGGCGGTCGTACGGCGAGTCGTCACAGGCCTGCTCCGACGGATGGGCACCCGCCACCCGCGTTCCGCCTCCTCCGGTGCCCGGGGACACGGGGTCGGATGCGGAACCCCGTGCGCGAGGTCGCAGATCCGGGCGGGCCGGCTGGCCCGGGAGAACCCCGTGCCATGCCTAGACGCTAGCGGCGTCGGACCCTCCGGGCTAGAGGGCGATCGTGGAACTCCGGGGACCGGCTCGTTAACGGGCGGCGGCGGAACCGGCCGGGATGCATGCCCCCTGCGCGCATCCCGGCCGGTGGGACCACCGTCACCGGTCTGACGTGGTCCCGACGGTGCGTGTCCGCCGCGGACGACGCACCGTGCCCTGGGTACCGGCCGACGGGGCCTCGGGATCCCCGTCGACCGGGCTCAACCGGTCCGCCGGACCAGGGTGCCGGTCGGCTGCCGCCCGGCCACCGGGGCGGCCGGCGCCGCGAACGACGAGCCGGTGTACGTGGTGCCGGGCCGGACCACCGTGCCGGTGACCCGGGTGGTGGTCGTGGTGGTCGTGGTCGGCGGCGGGCCGGCCAGCGCGGAGGCGATGGCCGCCTGGGCGTCGCGGCGGCGGCGGTTCCAGGCGCCCCGGTCGCCGTCGAAGTAGCCCTGCCGGTACCCGAACCGGTAGCCGATCCGGTAGCTGAGCTGACCGTGCAGCCGGCCGGCGGCGTAGCTCGTGGCCGCGAGGACGAGGACGAGGAAGACCGCGAGGAAGGGGCTCATCCGGCGGCTCCGGTGCGCCGCGGGTGCCCGGTCACCGCTCCTCCGGCTCGACCGGGGCGGGATCGGCGACCAGCAGCCGGTCCAGGTCGTCCGTGCTGACCTCCTCGACCAGCTCGACGCTGATCCGGCAGCCGTCCAGGACGACCTCGGCCACCGAGGACCGCCGGATCTCCCCGCCGGCGTCGTACACGCGGACGCTGAGTTCCGGGCAGCCGAGGTGGGTACGCCAGGCGTCCCACTCGGCGCGGTCACCGACGCTGAGCGACAGGTAACGGCAGCCTCGGGCGAGGTAGAGGCGCCAGGGCGCGCTCAGACCCGCGGCCACTCCCTGCGCGACCAGACCGAAGGCCTGGGCTCGGGTGGCGAGCTCGGTCACCACACCCCCCTCGCGCCGGGGGCGTGACGCATGTGAGCACTGATCGTCTCATGCACGTGACACACCGTAGATTGTCTCATGGACGTGACAGTATCAGCTTTTCGTCTGATTACTCACGCCTCTACGGGCATCTATTCTGCCCAGGTGACACCCCTCAAGAGCGGCGCCGGATCGTTTACCGGCACGCCGGCAACCGCGTCACGTCCGCGTGACAACAGCGTGCCGGGGCAGGCACCGACGGCCGGCTGGTCGTACCGTCACGACGTGACCGAGACGGCCAACGCACGGAAGATCGCCTTCGCCACCTTCGTCCGTCGGGCGCTCGACGAGGCCCGAGCCACCCGGGCCTGGAGCGGCACCGAGGTCTCCCGTCGCACCGGTGTTTCCCGGCAGACCATCAACCGCTGGGTCCGGGGCGACTGGGCCAGCGACCCGGAGGCCGAACGCGTCGTGGCGTTCTGCGAGGGGCTCGGGCTCAACCCGGCGACCGCCTTCGCCGCGCTGGGCTGGGACCGGACGGCGACGCCCCGCAGCGCCCCCACCCCGCCGCCGATGGACCCCGACGTGGAGGCGCTGCTGCGCCGCCTCGTCGACCCCGACGTCTCCGACGCGGAGAAGTTCCACATCCGGGAGACCATCCGTTACCTCGCATATCGCCCCACCCTGCCGGTGGATGTCCGAAAACGAGGTAAACAGGCCGGCTAGTTCCTCAGATGGCGAAAGAACGGCAGGTCAGACTCATTCGTTTCGCTCCGGGGCCGGAACGGGCGCGCTAGCGTCCGTATTCGTACTGCTTGGGCTCGTCGTCGGCGGGGGGACGGGACAAGGCCGAACCCAGCCCTGCGGGACAGAAGGAGGGGTCTGTCCATGACCCTGAAGTGGATGGCAGTCGTCATCGCCACCGTGTCGGTGACACTGGGCGTGACCGGAAACGTGGTGACCCTGGCGGTCAACGGCGGGCAGCTTCCCCTGCTCGTCAACCTCCTCGCGCTCACCACCACCGGCACCGCGGTCGTCCTGGCGGTGATGGCCGAGCTGCACGACCGACTGAACGACCGGATCAGCGCGCTCGCCGACTTCCTGGTGAACCGCCTCAAGGAGATCGAGGAGCACACCGGCGACCGCAACACCGGGTTCGTGGAGGGCTACCTGCTCAGCCACGGCCAGGAGGCGGCCGTCGTGCCGTTCGGGCGACGGGGACGGGGAGCCGCCGAACGCTGACCCGCCAGGCCCGCCCTCCGCTGCCCGCCGGACGCCACCGCTCGGCCGGGGAATGAGCCGGCCCGACCGGGGTACGCTGACGCGCGTGCCGCCGTTGAACCTGGGCAACCAGCAGCCGAAGACCCCGTTGGACGCCGACCGTGCCTGGCGGACGACCGCCGGGCGGGCGGCCGCGACGGTGCTCTTCTTCGACTTCGACGGCACCCTGGCGCCGGTCGACGACGACCCCACCGCGGTCCGGCCCGCGCCGAAGGTGCTCGCCGCGATCGAGGCGCTCGCCCCCGTCGTACGGCGGGTCGCGATCGTCTCCGCGCGACCGGTGGAGTTCCTCCGCGACCACCTCGGCGGGCTCGCCGGGATCGACCTGTACGGCCTCTACGGCCTGGAACACAGCCACTCGGGCGGGGAGACGGTGACCGAGCCGGCGGCCCTGCCGTGGGTGCCCACCATGGCGGAGCTGGCCGAGCAGGCCCGGGCCGAGCTGCCCGAGGGCGCGCTGGTGGAGTACAAGAGGCTCTCCGTGGCGCTGCACTGGCGCACGTCGCCGCAGCTCGGCGAGGCCGTGGAGCAGTGGGGCCGGGCCCAGGCCGAGCGCCTCGGGCTCAAGGTCCAGGCCGGGCGCATGGTGCTGGAGCTCAAGCCGCCGGTCGACCGGGACAAGGGCATGGTGATCGACGAGGTGGTCCGGGACGCCGAGGGCGCCTGGTACTTCGGCGACGACGTCTCCGACATCAAGGCGTTCGCCGCGCTGCGGGCCCGGGCCGCCGGCGATCCGCACTTCTTCGGGGTCTGCGTCGCCGTCGCCAACCCGGAGACCGGCCACGAGGTCGCCGAGGCCGCCGACCTGACGCTGGACTCCCCGGCCGCCCTGGGCGACTTCCTCACCGACGCCACCCGCCACCTGGCCTGACGGGCTCCCGACCGGCCGGGCCGGGCCGGGGTCAGACGCCGTAGCGGCGCTGGCGGTTGGCGTAGGAGCGCAGGGCGCGCAGGAAGTCGATGTGCCGGAAATCCGGCCAGTTCAGCTCGCAGAAGTAGAACTCCGAGTGCGCCGACTGCCAGAGCATGAAGCCGGAGAGGCGCTGCTCGCCGCTGGTGCGGATGACCAGGTCCGGGTCGGGCTGGCCGCGGGTGTAGAGGTGCTCGGCGATGTGCTCGACGTCCAGCACCTCGGCCAGCTCCTCGATGGTGCCGCCCGAGGCGGCGTGCTCCAGCAGCAGCGAACGCACGGCGTCGGTGATCTCCCGCCGGCCGCCGTAGCCGACCGCGATGTTGACCTCCGCCCCGCCGCCGCGCTCGCGGGTGCGTTCCTCGGCGGCCTTGAGCGCCGCGGCGGTCGACGCCGGGAGCAGGTCGAGCGCGCCGACCATGCGCAGCCGCCAGGGGTTGCCCTCCTCGGCCAGCTCGACCACGAGGTCCTCGATGATCTTGAGCAGCGGGTCGAGCTCCTTGGCCGGCCGGCGCAGGTTGTCGGTGGCCAGGAGGTAGAGCGTGACGTGCCCGATGCCGGCCTGGTCGCACCAGCCCAGCACATGCTTGATCTTGGCGGCGCCGACCCGGTGACCGTCGTTCGGGTCGACGTAGCCCATCTCCCGGGCCCACCTGCGGTTGCCGTCGCACATCACGCCGACGTGCCGGGGCACCGGCTTGCCCGCGAGCTTGGCTGTCAGCCGACGCTCGTACACCGAGTAGATCAGGTCCCGCAGAGTCATCACCTTGCAGCGTAGCGACCTGCCCCGCGGATCACCGCCTCGGAGGGCGATCCCACGCCGGTAGACCGATGCCGATCATGCCCAGCGTGCGGGCATCGAGCCGCCCGTCGCCCAGCCCCAGCTCGACGACGGTGCGGTAGACCCGCTCGTCCCGGCGGGCCGCCCGGACCGCCGCGTCGACCACCCGCCGGCGCCGGGCCAGCCACGCCGCGAACGAGCTGTGCCGCAGGTGCGCGCCGAGCCGCCGGCGCAGCGCCGCCGCGTACCGCCCGGCGGCCTGCTCGGGCGGGCCGGCGGCCGCCGCGCCGGCGAGCGCGCCGGAGAGCAGGGCGTAGAAGATCCCCTCGCCCGTGAACGGGTTGATCAGCGAGAGCGCGTCGCCGGCCAGCAGCACCCGGCCGCGCCCCGGCGAGGGCCGGTGCGTGGACAGCGGCAGGTGATGGGCCCGCAGGTCGGTCACCGTGGCGAGGTCCGTGCCGGGCAGCAGCGCCCCGAGCCGGTCGACCAGGTGGGCCCGGGTCAGCGGCTCGCCCCGCAGCACCTCCCCGTACCCCACGTTCGCCCGACCGTCGCCGATGGGGAACGACCAGGCGTACGCCGGCCAGCGCGGGGCCGACGTGACGATGTGCTGCTCGGGCGGGCCGGGCAGCGCCGGGGCGTAGCCGCGGATGGCGAGCGCCAGGTGGCGGTCGGGGTTCGCCCGGTGCCCGAGCGCCCGCCGGACGACGGACCCCGCGCCGTCGGCGCCGACCACCGCCCGCGCGGCGACGTCCCCGTCGAGCACCACCCGGTCGGCCCGGACGTCGACCCGGCGCACCACGTGCCGGCGCAGCCGCGCGCCGGCCGCGACCGCCGACGCCACCAGCCGGGCGTCGAAGACCGTCCGGGGCACGGTGTACGCCGGCCGGGGCAGCGCCCTGGCCACCGTGCCGCCGCCCGGTCCGACCAGGCGCAGCGCCGGCAGCGGCGCGTACCCGGCCACCGCCTCGGGTACCCCCAGCTCGTCGAGCACGTCCAGCGCGTGCGCCGCGATGCCGTCCCCGCACGCCTTGTCCCGCGGAAAGTCGCAGCGGTCCAGCAGCAGCACGCTCGCCCCCGCCCGCCGGGCCGCCAGCGCGGCGGCCGACCCGGCCGGCCCGGCCCCGACCACCACCACGTCGAACTCGTCGCTCACCGCGTCGTCTCCCTCCGCAGCGCCTCCCGGCCATCCTGCCGCCGCTCCGGCCCACCACGCCGACACCTCACCGACACGTCGGTCGATTCCTTGCCGATCGCCCCCGTGACGTCCGACGGCGCGCCGCCGAGCCCACCGCCAACCGGCCCCCGCGGCACACCCACCCCGCCGGCCCGGCCGGCCGTCATGCCCGAGATCCGCGACAACTTCAGGGAAGTTGTCCCCTCCCGGTGGAGGGAGGCCGCTCTTTCGCTGAAGTTGCGCGGCTCAAGGGCGGGCCGGGGGCGGATCAGGCGCGAGCGAGGGCGGATCAGGCGCGAGCGAGGGCGGTCTCGGCGAGCACGGCGGCCCCCTTGGCACCGGTGGGTCGCGTCAGGCGGGGGCCGGTGCGGCGCGCTCGGCGCGGACCGCGCGCCACAGGCCGTAGAGCGTCAGAGCGGCGGCGGCGAGCAGCGGGCCGCCGTCGCGGACCAGCCCGTCGACGCCGAGCAGCCACCAGCACAGCGGCAGGTCGACGGCGAGCACGGCGGCGGTGACCGCCACCAGCAGGGTGCGCGCCCAGCCCCTGCCGCGCATCAGGAAGGCGGTGCAGAACAGCACCGCGTAGCTGGTCGCGACGCCGGCGGCGAACCAGAACAGCACGGCGGGCACCGCGGTCAGCCGGTCGTCCAGCACGGCGCCGCCGGCGACCAGGGCCGGAACCAGCATCAGCGGGCTGTAGGTGAACGCGGCGACCCTGCTGGTGAGCAGCCAGCCGTTGACCTCCGGCCGGCGGGGCGGGGTCTCCCGCCAGGAGATGCCGCCGCGGTCGATGACCAGCCGGGGCCGGTGGCGGACCAGGTGCCCGGACACTGCGGGCGAGCGGTAGAGCAGCCAGACCACGGCCGCGCAGAGTGCGGTGAGCAGGGCGAACCCGAGCAGCCCGGGCAACGGCGGCACCCCCTGCCGGGGCACGATCAACCGCCCGACGGCGAACACGGTGGTCACCGCGAGGATCAGCCCGAACGGCCGGGCCACCGTCCGGCCGCGACGGACGTGCCCGACCAGCAGCAGGAAGCCGAGCGAACGGAGCATTGCCCAACCGGTGCGTACGGCCAGCCCGAAGCCCTGCTCCGGGGCGTACCACCAGTTGAGCAGCTCGACCACGACGGTGGCCGCCGCGGTCAGCGCGAGCAGCGTCGTCAGCGCCCGGACGGCGGACGGCCGCCGGACCTGGGTCTCGGCGGCCGTCCTCATGGGATCCGATGATGCCCGGTGCGGGCGTCCGTCACACCTGTCGTCAGCGCTGCGGCGCCGCGTCGAGCCGGGCGCGCAGCGCGTCCAGCTCGGCCCAGAGCACGCCCGGCAGCTTGTCGCCGAACTTCTCGAACCACTCGGTGACCAGCGGCAGCTCGTTGCGCCACTCCTCCGGGTCGACCTTCAGCGCGATCCGGACGTCCTCCGGGGTCATGTCCAGGCCCTCGACGTCCAGCGCGTCCTGCGCCGGGACCATGCCGATCGGGGTCTCCACCGCCTCGGCGCGCCCCTCGAGCCGCTCGATGATCCACTTGAGCACGCGGGAGTTCTCGCCGAAGCCGGGCCAGAGGAAGTTGCCCTCCGGGTCCTTGCGGAACCAGTTGACGTAGTAGATCTTGGGCAGCTTGGACTCGTCGCCGTCGGCGCCCTTGCCCATCTCGATCCAGTGCCGGAAGTAGTCACCGGCGTGGTAGCCGATGAACGGCAGCATCGCCATCGGGTCGCGCCGGACGACACCGACGGCGCCGGAGGCGGCGGCGGTCGTCTCGGAGGAGAGCGTCGCGCCCATGTAGACGCCGTGCACCCAGTCGCGGGCCTCGGTCACCAGCGGGATGGTGTCCCGGCGGCGGCCACCGAACAGGATCGCGTCGATCGGCACGCCGTTCGGGTCGTAGTAGTCCTCGGCGAGGATCGGGCACTGGGTGATCGGGGTGCAGAACCGGCTGTTCGCGTGCGAGGAGAGGCTGTCGCTCTCCGGCGTCCAGTCGTTGCCCTTCCAGTCGATCAGGTGCGCCGGCGGCTCGCCCATGCCCTCCCACCAGATGTCCCCGTCGTCGGTCAGGGCCACGTTGGTGAAGATGGAGTTGCCGCGGTCCAGCGTCCGCATCGCGTTGGCGTTGGTCTTCCAGTCCGTGCCGGGCGCGACGCCGAAGAGGCCGTACTCGGGGTTGACCGCGTAGAGGCGGCCGTCGGGGCCGAAGCGCATCCAGGCGATGTCGTCGCCGATGGTCTCGACCTTCCAGCCCGGGATGGTCGGCTCCAGCATGGCGAGGTTGGTCTTGCCACAGGCGGACGGGAAGGCGCCGGCGATGTGGTAGACCCTGCCCTCCGGCGAGGTGATCTTCAGGATCAGCATGTGCTCGGCGAGCCAGCCCTCGTCGCGGCCCATCACGCTGGCGATCCGCAGCGAGTAGCACTTCTTGCCCAGCAGCGAGTTGCCGCCGTAGCCGGAGCCGAAGGACCAGATCTCCCGGGTCTCAGGGAAGTGCGAGATGTACTTGGTCTCGTTGCACGGCCACGCCACGTCCTGCTGGCCGGGGGCGAGCGGGGCGCCGATCGAGTGCAGCGCGTGGACGAAGTCCGCGTCGTCGCCCATGGCCTCGAGCACCTTCGCGCCCATCCGGGTCATGATGCGCATGGAGGCGACCACGTACGGGCTGTCCGTGATCTCGACGCCGAACATGGGGCTCTCGGCCTCGACCGGGCCCATGCAGAACGGGATGACGTACATGGTGCGTCCGCGCATGCAGCCGCGGTACAGCTCCGTCATCGTCCGCTTCATCTCGGCCGGCGCCATCCAGTTGTTGGTGGGGCCGGCGTCCGCCTCGTCGACGGAGCAGATGAAGGTGCGCTCCTCGACCCGGGCCACGTCCGTCGGGTCGGTACGCGCGTAGAACGAGTTGGGCTTCTTCTCCGGGTTGAGCCGGATCAGGGTGCCCGCTTCGACGAGCTCATCGGTGAGGCGACGCCACTCCTCGTCGGACCCGTCCACCCAGACGACACGGTCGGGGGTGGTCAGTTCAGCGACCTCACGGACCCAGGCGAGCAGTTTGGGGTGGGACGTCGGGGCCTGATCGATACCCCGAACGGTAGCCGGAGCAACCATGACACATCTCCTTGGTGGTCGACGCTGACCGATCTATGGGATGCACGAGTCTTGACGGCGCTGTGCGTCCTTAACGGCGCGGTGCGTCGCCCTTCGTGGAAACCTGGGATTGGCCTCAGCGTAAACCGGGTGACGTCGCCAGTCAGTGGGACTGGTTGTGAAGAACTGCACAAGGTGCGGTCACGCTGCGGCATCACGAGCTAATACCCGCTTTCGCGCGCAGTTTCACGCAAATCCTGTGGGGAACCCTCGGCGGCCGAGCCGCCTTGTCCCGCCGACGGAACTCGCGAACCGCCCCGGCCGCGCACCGGAACTCGTTACGCTCTGTCCGCAGCCGCACACCCGTCGGGGCGGCTCGTCGTTGCTACCCGTGCGGGATGCCCCCAGCCGGTAGGCTCGGCGTCGTGGCCGCGACGATGACCGGGGAGCCAGGCTCCCGGCAGACCCGCTCGGGTCTGGTCCACGCACTGGTCGAGCGTTTCGGCCACCTCGTCCGCGAGTTGAGCAAGTTCGCCACCGTGGGCGGGATCGCCTTTCTGATCGACTTCGCGCTCTTCAACTACCTGACGAGCGTGCGGGGCGTCGAGCAGGTGACGGCGAAGACCATCTCGACGCTCGTCGCGGCGACCGTCGCGTTCGTCGGCAACCGGTTCTGGACGTGGCGACACCGCAAGCGCTCCAACCCGGCCCGCGAGTACGCGCTGTTCTTCTTCTTCAACGGTGTCGGCCTGGGGATCGCGGTGGCCTGCCTGGCGATCAGCCGCTACGGCCTCGGCAGCATCTGGCCCGAGGTGTTCCAGACCCCGCTGGCCGACAACATCGCGAGCTACATCGTCGGCACCGGGCTCGGCACGCTCTTCCGATTCTGGTCCTACCGGCGGTTCGTCTTCGTGGAAGCGGGAACCCCAGCCGTTCCGGAAGTGAAGCACGACCGAGACCACGGGGCGTGACCTGCCGCCCACCTCGTCCGGCCGGAGCCTGCCGGCCCCGCCCACTGCCCTAAGGTGTTCCGCATGCGTCTTGTCCGTCTGCTGCCTGAGCGCTGGCAGAAGTTCATCCACGAGGCGCTCAAATTCGGGATCGTCGGCGGCATCAACACCGTCATCAATTACGCGGTGTTCAATGCGCTGGCACTGACCGTTTTTGTCGACGGCCAACTGAAGGCGACGGTCATCGCCACGATCGTGGCGACGATCACGTCGTACCTGATGAATCGTCACTGGACGTACCGCGACCGCCCGAAATCGGCGATGCGGCGCGAATACGCCCTGTTCTTCCTTTTCAACGGCGCCGGCCTGCTCATCGAGTTGGGTGTCCTCGCGGCCGCCAAGTACGGCCTGGGCATGACCAGCCTGCTGGCCCTGAACGTGGCGAAGACCGCCGGCGTGCTGCTCGCGACCCTCTTCCGGTTCTGGTCCTACCGGACGTTCGTGTTCCAACCGGCGCCGGCCCACGCCGCCGAGACCTGGCACAGCATCCCGCGCGACGAGTGGGACACCATGGCCGAAATGGACCCGGTGGCCGACCTGGCCGAATCCATCTCCGAGCTGGAGGAGGCCCAGCCACCGCCGGGCACCGAACGGCGCGGCCCGGCCCCCGCGCCGGCGACCGGCCAGGGCGCGCCGCTCCAGGGCCGCCCCGTGCCGCTCGACGCCGGCCTCGGCGGCTCCCTCGACCGGGAGCTGGAAGCCGAACTGGCCGCCGAACTCCAGGCCAGCACCCGCCGCACCCCGCGCCGCTGACCCCGCTCGGGCGGACGGGCGCGGGGCCGGGGCTCAGGCGGTGGGGTCGCGCAGCGGCTTCCCCTCGTTCATGTCCGCCAGGATGTCGCGCATCTCGGTCTCGCCGAGCGAGTGCTTGTCGTGGTGTGCCTCGACCAGCTCGTAGAGCTTGGTCTGGACCTGGCCGACCCGCGGCACGTCGTGCAGGACCGACTGCCCGCGCTCGCCGGCCGACTCGATGGTCAGCGTCCCGCAGCCGAGCAGCCGCTCGACGAACCGCTGGTTCATCGCGTGGTCGTTGATCCGGGTGAGCGGGATGTCCCGCCGGTCCCGGGAGAGCACCCCCTGCTGGAGCAGCACCCGCTCGTTCGTGAAGAGGTAGTGGGTGGTCCGCCAGACCAGGAACGGCCAGAGCGCCAACCAGAGCACCGCGAGCAGGGCCAGGCCACCGATGACGGCGAGCGCGATCGAGCCGCCCCCGCCGGACGGCAGCAGCACCACGCCGGCCACGACCGCCGCGACGGCGAGCACGAGCACCCCCACCGGCCGGATCAGCGCCTTCCAGTGCGGGTGCAGGTGCAGCACGACGTGCTCGTCCTCGGTGAGCACGTCCTCCGGAAATGCCACACGAACCTCCTCGCGTCCACGATGTCCGCGATGACGCTAGCGGCTCCCACCGCCTCGCCGCCTCCGCCGCAAGGCCCGTGTCGCGGGGAAACCTCGCCGGCGCCGGCCGGGCCGTCGGGTCGGGGGAACCTCCCCCGGCGCCGACTCGCCCGCCGGCAGGCGGGCGGTCGGGGGTCTGCCTCCCCGGGGCGACCTGGTCACCCCAAGGACCGTCGCCACGGTCACGCGCCGGCCTGCCGGAGCAGGACGGCACCACCGATGATCGCCGCGAAGCAGGCCACCCCACAATCTGCATGCACGTGCAAAGGGAGGGAATTTTGCATGTGCATGTAGATTGTTGTCAAGTCGCGTACCAACCCGGCCGGTCGGGCCGGCGGACGAAGGAGGGCTGATGGCCACCACAGCGGGCACCGGCAGTGCGCGCCCCACGGCCGCGTCCGACGCCGCGAGGTGGGACCAGGTCGCCGCCCTGCACGCCCACGTCGAGCACCGGCTCGCCACCGCGTTGCAGCGCGCGCACGGACTGGGCCTGTCCGAGTACCGCGCGCTCGCCCACCTCGTCGAGGCGCAGGACGGCGAGCTGCGCATGCAGGACCTGGCCGCCAGGATCGGCCTCAACCAGAGCTCGGTGACCCGTCTGGTCGGGCGGCTCATGGCGGCCGGCTTCGCGTACCGCGACCTCTGCCCGGACGACAGGCGCGGCATCTACACCGTCGTCACCGACGCCGGCCGCACGCGCCACGACCAGGCACGCAGCACGTACGAGCAGACGCTGACCGACGCGCTGGACGAGATGGCGCGGTCCTCCGGGCCGCAGGCCGCCCTCGTCTCGGCGCTCCGCACGGTCGACTGACCTCGGGCTGGGCGCCGCCGAGGACGGGTGCCGGCCCTCGGAAGGACGGCGGGACGGCCGATCCTCGGCAGCCCGCCGAGCTACCGCAGGTGCAGGACGTCCCCGGCGGCCACCCGGTGCTCGCCGCCCGACGTCCGCACCACCAGCCGCCCGTCCGGATCGATCCCGGTGGCCGAGCCGACCAACTCACCGCCGCCGGGCAGCAGCACCCGCACCTGCCGGCCCACCGTGTCGCACGACCGCACGTACGCCTCGTGCAGCCCGCACTCCCGCACGTCCGCGCCCACGGCCCGCCACTGGTCGTACCAGTCGGCGAGCGCACGCAGCAGGGACCGCAGCAGCGGGTCCCGGTCCGTGGCGGACGCGCCGGACAGTTGCAGCGAGGTGGCCGGCAGCCCGCCCGGGTTCTCCGGCAGTTCGTGGGCGCGCAGCGTCACGTTCAGCCCGATGCCGAGCACGATCGCGGGCGGCCGCGCCGGATCCGCCGCCGGTATCGCCTCGGCCAGGATCCCGCCGCACTTGCGGCCGTCGACGAGCAGGTCGTTCGGCCACTTGAGGCTGGCGTCCAGCTCGGCGAGCCGGGTCACCGCCTCGACCAGCGCCACGCCGGCGAGCAGCGGCAGCCAGCCGTACCCGGCGGGGGGCGCCGGCGGCCAGCCGCGGTCGGCGACGGCCTCGCCCGGCCGCAGCAGCACGCTGGTCGCGATGCCCGCCCGGGCCGGCGACTGCCAGACCCGCCCGCGCCGGCCGCGCCCGGCGGTCTGCCGCTCGGCGACCACGACGAGGCCCTCCGGCTCGCCGGCCCGGGCCGCCTCGGCCGCGTCCGCGTTGGTGGAGCCGGTCTCGGCGCGCAGTTCCAGTCGGGTCCACGGGCCGTGCGGGGCGACCAGCGCGCGCCGCAGCCGCGCCGCCGACAGCGGCGGGCGGTCCAGATCGGTGTACGGCGAGCCCGGCATCCCGCCAGCCTACGATGCACGGCGCCGGCCACCGCCCGGGCACCGCGCCGGCCGGCGGCGGCACGGTTGAGGCGAACTGCACAGCGGCACCGGCCTGAACCATCGTTATATTCCCTGGGTGACTACCGAGACCGGGATCAACATCCACAGCACGGCGGGCAAGCTGGCGGACCTGGAGCGACGGGTCGACGAGGCGGTGCACGCCGGGTCGGCGCGCGCGGTCGAGAAGCAGCACGCGAGGGGCAAGAAGACCGCTCGTGAGCGGATCGAGATGCTGCTCGACGAGGGCTCCTTCGTCGAGCTGGACGAGCTGGCCCGGCACCGGTCCACCAACTTCGGCCTGGAGAAGACCCGCCCGTACGGCGACGGCGTCATCACCGGCTACGGCACCATCGACGGCCGGCAGGTCTGCGTCTTCGCGCAGGACTTCACGGTCTTCGGCGGCTCCCTCGGCGAGGTGTTCGGGGAGAAGATCGTCAAGGTGATGGACCTGGCCATGAAGATCGGCTGCCCGGTCATCGGCATCAACGACTCCGGCGGCGCCCGGATCCAGGAGGGCGTGGCCTCGCTCGGCCTCTACGGCGAGATCTTCTTCCGCAACGTGCGGGCCAGCGGCGTCATCCCGCAGATCTCCCTGATCATGGGCCCGTGCGCGGGCGGCGCGGTCTACTCCCCCGCGGTCACCGACTTCACCGTGATGGTGGACCAGACGTCGCACATGTTCATCACCGGCCCGGACGTCATCAAGACGGTCACCGGCGAGGACGTGGCGATGGAGGAGCTGGGCGGCGCCCGTACGCACAACTCCCGCAGCGGCAACGCGCACTACCTCGCCACGGACGAGGAGGACGCGATCGAGTACGTCAAGGCGCTGCTGTCGTACCTGCCGTCGAACAACCTCGACGAGCCGGTGGTCTACGAGGCCCCCGCCGACCTCGACGTCTCGGACGAGGACCGGGAGCTGGACACCCTGATCCCCGACTCGGCGAACCAGCCGTACGACATGCACCGGGTGATCGAGCACGTCCTCGACGACGGCGAGTTCCTGGAGGTCCAGCCGCTCTACGCGCAGAACCTGATCATCGGCTACGGCCGGGTCGAGGGGCGCCCCGTCGGCGTGGTCGCCAACCAGCCGATGCACTTCGCCGGCACCCTGGACATCGCCGCCTCCGAGAAGGCCGCCCGGTTCGTGCGCACCTGCGACGCGTTCAACATCCCGGTGCTGACCTTCGTGGACGTCCCCGGCTTCCTGCCCGGCACCGGCCAGGAGTGGGACGGCATCATCCGCCGGGGCGCCAAGCTCATCTACGCGTACGCCGAGGCCACCGTCCCGAAGGTCACCGTCATCACCCGCAAGGCATACGGCGGGGCGTACGACGTGATGGGCTCCAAGCACCTCGGCGCGGACCTGAACTTCGCCTGGCCGACCGCGCAGATCGCGGTGATGGGCGCGCAGGGCGCGGTGAACATCCTCTACCGCTCGGAGCTGGCCGCCGCCGAGGACCCCGCCGCCGTGCGCGCCGAGAAGATCGCCGAGTACGAGGACACCCTCGCCAACCCGTACATCGCGGCCGAGCGCGGCTACATCGACAGCGTCATCCCGCCGCACGAGACCCGCACCCAGATCGTCCGCGCCCTGCGGGTGCTGCGCACGAAGCGCGAGACGCTGCCTCCGAAGAAGCACGGCAACATCCCCCTCTGACCCACCCGTCGCGCCCGCGCCACGCCGCCCCGGCGTCGCTGCCTACGTCGTGTCCGCGCAACTTCGGGGAAGGAGTGGCCTCCCTTCGCCGGAAGGGGACAACTTCCCCGAAGTTGCGCGGACCGAGGGCGAGTCGGGGGCGGGGGGGGTCGCGAGGTCAGCAGCGGGGGTTGGCGGTGGCGCACATGCGGGCTGCGGCCACCGTGGCGAGACGGCGCAGCTCGGCCTCGCTGCCGCCCCCGCCGAGGCTGAGGACCGTGACCAGGTCACCCACCCGCACCACCGCGGTGCTCGTCGGCGCCGGGGCGCCGCCCAGCTCCCGTCCCACGGTCAGGTGCCGGGGCGCCGACGCGCTGTGCCGCAGCAGCGCGGCCTGGGAGCCGGCGAAGTCGCGTTCGACGACGTCCCACCGGTGCGTCGCACCCGCCTCGGCGACCACCCGCCCCTGTCGGCCGGTCTGGCCGTGGCGCTGCCACTCCACGCACGGGGTCAACCGGCGGGCGAGGTCGTCCACGACCATCGGGGCGGCCGCGGGATCCACCCGGTACAGGCCCTGGGTGAGCAGCACGTCTTCGGGCTGCGGGACGGCGCCCGCCGGCCGGGCGCGCAACACGGTCTGCGACCGCGAGTAGCGGGACTCCACCCACTCGACCCTGGCCCCCCTGTTCCGCAGGCACGCCTCCAGCGCGACGTCGATCCGGACCCGTTCGCCGAGACCGGCCTCGACCAGCGGTGGCGCGGTCGTCGCCGGCAGGTCCGCCGGCTGGAGCAGCGCCTCCGTGGGCACCTCGTTCCCGCCGGGCCCGGCGCCGACCGACGCCGCCTCCGACGACGTGGCCGGGCGGTGCCACCAGTCGCCGGCGCCGGCAACGGCGCCGGCGACGAGGAACACGACGGCCGCCGCCGCTGCCGCCGTACGCCTGCTGCGCCGGCGTGCCCGCGCGCGGATCTCGGCGGGCTCCGGCCAGCGGACGTCGCGCAGGTCCCGGTGCAGCCGTTCGACGAACCTCGTGTCGTCACGCATCGGCGGCCTCCTCCAGGTCAGAGACGGCGAGCAGCCCGGCGAGCGCGGCACGCCCCCGGGAGAGTCGGGCCTTGACCGTGCCCACGGGGGCGGCGGTCTGCCGGGCCACCTCGGCCACCGGCATGCCGACGAGGTAGTACAGGGCGATGGCGGTGCGCTGCTCCTCCGGCAGCCGGCGCAACGCGGCGACCACGTCGACGGTGTCGGGATCCGGGCCGGGCACGGTCTCGGTGCCGCCGTGCCGCAGGTAGGCGCGGGCCCGGCTGCGCAGGCTGCGCCAGCGGCTGACCGCGATCCGGCTGGCCACCACCCGCACCCACGCCTCCGGCTCCTCGTACGCGCTCACGGTCGACCAGCGCTGCCAGGCACGCACGTACGCCTCCTGCACGGCGTCCTGCGCCTCGGCGAGGTCACCGGTGAGCACATAGACGAAGCCCAGCAGCCGTTGCCGGCTGCCCCGGTAGAACTCGTCGAAGCCGTCGACGTCCGGCACCTGCTACCTCCCCCGTGGCGGTCGCAGGGGACACGCGCCGGCCGGTGCGACAGGTTGCCGGGTCAACCGATCATTTTCTCCAGCTCGGCCAGCCGGAACCCGCCGGCCGGGATCCGTTCCCGCAGCGCGCGGCGAACGGCGAGCTGGACGGCGGCGTTGACGGGGGTGGGCACCCCGTGCAGCCGGCCGAGCAGCACGATCTCGCCGTTGAGGTGGTCGGCCTCGGCCGATCCCGCGCCCCGGGCGAGGCTCTGCCAGGTGGAGCTGCCGGCCCGCTCCTCCCCGCCGACCGGCCGGTAGCCGACGAGGTCACCCCGCTCGGCCGCCTCCTCCTCGGTGGTGGTGTGCGCGACGCCGGCCGCGGCGAGCACGGCGATGCCCTCGGCCTGGGCCTGTCGCCGCAGCGCGTCCGGGACCTCCCGGCCGAGCAGCGCCTGGAGGCCGTTGCCGAGGTTGGCGAGCAGCTTGCCGTACTTCCAGCGCATCACGTCGTCGCGAACCGGGGCGACGAAGCCGGCGGCGGTCAGGTCGGCGGCGACCGCGCGGTCGGTGGCGTCCGAGCCGGACGGGTAGCGGCCGAGGTGCAGCATGCCGGGGTGCGGGTGGCCGTTGGCGACCACCACGCCCGGTTCGAGGTGGGTGGCGGGCAGCCAGACGCAGACGCCGTGCACGTCGGCGAAGAGCCGCAGGGCGGTCCGCTCGTTGGCCACCCCGTTCTGCGCGGCGAAGAGCGGCAGCCGGTGGGCGGCCGTACCGCCGCCAGCCACCGGCGCGTCCGCCCACGCCGCCAGCGCGGCCGCGGTGTCCTGCGACTTGACGGTCAGGAGCAGGACGGTGTCGGCGGGCAGCGGGGCGTCGCCCGGCCCGTCGACGGCCGGACCGCGCCAGGTCACCTCGCCGTCGGGCTGGCGCAGGGTCAGGCCCCGCCGCCGAATCGCGTCCAGGTGCGCGCCGCGGGCGACCAGGGTCACGTCGTGGCCGGCCTGCCCCAGCCGTACGCCGATGGTGCCGCCGACCGCGCCCGCTCCGATGATCACGTATCGCACGGGGCCCATTCTGCCCGCCCGCGTCGCCGCCCCGCCCTCACGACGGCGGCCGGCCTGGCCCGGCGGCCAGGGCGGTGGGTCTCCCGGGCCCGCCGGTCCCGCCCGCGCGCTCCCGCCAGTGGCCGGAAATTGACCTGCCGCCGACGGACGGCGCGGGCAGCATGGCGGCATGACCCTCGACCGCGCCGTCCGCCCCTACCGCCCGGACGACTGGCCGGCGATCGCCCGCATCCACGACGCCGCCCGGATGGACGAGTTGCGCTGCTCGGTCGGCGTCGCCGCGTTCCGGTCCCTGGCCGACACCGCCGAGGGCGAGGGCCTCTTCGACGGCGAGGTGTGGGTGGCCGTGCACGCCGGCGAGGTCGTCGGGTTCGTGGCGCTGGCCGACGCCGAGGTCACCTGGCTGTACGTGGATCCGTCGCACTACCGGCAGGGGCACGGGCGGGCGCTGCTGCGGCACGCCCTCGAAGCGGCGGGCGACGTCGCCGTCGAGACGACCGTGCTGGCGGGCAACGACGGCGCGCTCGCGCTCTACCTCGCCGAGGGCTTCCGGCTGGCGGAGACGAAGACCGGCCGCCTGGCCGGCAACGAGGAGTTCCCCGCGACGGGGCACATCCTGCTCCGCCCGGCTCCGGCCTGACCGCTTCCGTCCACCCCGTGCGACGCCGACCCGGCCCAGCCCGCACGCCGACGCCCCTCGACTCGGAGCACCGGGCCGGCGACCGTCCGGCTCAGGGCGTGCGGCTGGCGACCGCCCCGCTGAGGGCGTCAGGCCGATGCTGGCTCGGCTCAGGGCGTCAGGCCGGCGCCGGCTCGACTCAGGGCGTCAGACCGGCGTCGGCGAGGATCGGGCCGGCGAGCAGCAGCGCGCCGGCGGCGAGGGCGACCAGGTTGGCCAGGGCGAAGACGGTGACCCAGAAGAACGCGGGCAGCGGGGTGAGCCCGGCGAGCTGGTCGGCGTCGGACGCGGGCATCCGGCCCCGCGAGCGCAGCCGCTGGAGCTCCACCACCGGCCGTACGCCGCCGAGCAGCAGGAACCACACCCCGGTGTACGCGAACGCGGCCTGCACCTGCGGCGTGGCGTACCAGGACACGGCGAGCACCACCCCGCCGGTGACCAGCAGCGAGAGCACGCCGAACGCGTTGCGGACCATCACCAGCATGGCGAGCAACAGCGCCACGGCGACCCAGAGCAGCAGGGTGATCCGGTTGCCGCCGAGCAGCCACGCGCCGGCCAGCCCGACCAGCGGTGGGGCGACGTAGCCGGCGAGCAGGGTCAGGATCATCCCCGGGCCGGTCGGCCGGCCGGCGGACAACGTCAGTCCCGAGGTGTCCGAGTGCAGCCGGATGCCGTGCAGCCGGCGGCCGGTGAGCAGGGCGGCGAGCGCGTGCCCGCCCTCGTGGGCGATCGTGACGGCGTTGCGGGCGATCCGCCAGGGCAGCCGGGTGGAGACGACCACCAGCGCGACGGCGGCGGTCAGCAACACCAGCAGCGGCGGCGGGTCCGGCTGCGCCGCGAAGAGCCTGTCCCAGAGACCGCCGAGCCCGTCGATCGACACCATGGGGCGCGAGCCTACCGGCCCCGACCTGTGTCGCCGCGCCCTCCTCGGTCCGTATCGTGGCAGGCTGATCCAGCGGCGACAGGAGCGGGAGGTGGACGCCCCGCGGTCGCCGAGGCGGTGAACGTCCGGCTCGGCGTCGACCGCATCGTCATCACCGATCCCGCGTCGTTGCGCTGACCGGCACCCACCCGCGACCGCGGGGCGCCAAGGGCCCGCACCGAGCGTGACCCCGACGGCACCGTACGCGCGTCGGATGCGTCCGGCACACATACAACACCCAACATCTATGTAGATATATTTAGCGCCCCTTGCGATCGAGGGCATTTACCTCCAAAGATGGGTGTCAATTCCCATCGGCGTCCTTGGAGGCATCCATGACCCGTACCAGAACATCCCTGCGGCGGCTGCTCGCCACCGGCCTCGCCACCGTCGCCACCGCGGCGGCGGCGCTCGTCGCCACCGCGACCCCGGCGGCGGCCGCCACCACGCCCGGCATCGACGTCTCGCACTACCAGGGCGCCATCAACTGGACCAGCGTGCGCAACGCGGGCATCCAGTTCGCCTTCATCAAGGCCACCGAGGGCACCAGTTACAAGGACCCGAGGTTCAACACGAACTACGTGGCCGCCTACAACGCCGGCGTGATCCGCGGGGCGTACCACTTCGCCCGGCCCAACATCTCCTCCGGGGCCACCCAGGCGAACTACCTGGCCTCGAACGGCGGCGCCTGGTCCGCCGACAGCCGCACCCTCCCCGCCGCGTTGGACCTCGAGGCCAACCCGTACGCCGGCGGCTACTGCTACGGCCTGAGCACGACCGGCATGCGGAACTGGGTCCAGGACTTCCTCAACACCTACCGCGCGCGCACCGGCCGCTACGCGGTCATCTACACCACCACGAGCTGGTGGAACCAGTGCACCGGCAGCTGGACCGCGCCGTGGGCCAACCACCCGCTCTGGGTGGCCCGCTGGTCCAGCACGGTCGGCACCCTGCCGGCCGGCGCGCCGTTCTGGAGCTTCTGGCAGTACACCGACCGCGGCAGCGTCGCGGGGATCAGCGGCGCCGTCGACCGCAACTACTGGAACGGCGACCGGACCCGGCTGATCGCGCTGGCCAACAACACCTGAGGCTGAGCCCGGAGAGGCGCTTGGCGGCAGCGGGATCGGCTGTCACCGTACGGTCGACAACTGGTCCGGCTGCCGCCACGCCACCATCGCGGGCGTCAGGCCCGCCGTCGGGCCGCCATCGGCACGGTCACCGCGTTGTCGCGGGCGAGCCCGCCACGGCGCGTGACCCGCCAGGCAGCCACTCCGGCGAGGGTGACGGTGACGACGCTGAGCAGCG
This sequence comes from Micromonospora sp. URMC 106, assembly GCF_051386395.1. NCBI lineage: Bacteria > Bacillati > Actinomycetota > Actinomycetes > Micromonosporales > Micromonosporaceae > Micromonospora > Micromonospora sp. URMC 106. Next base: position 42,169 of record NZ_JBPQTP010000016.1, on the reverse strand, counting down.
CGAACAGTACCGGCAGGCCGGCGCTGACGAGCAGCAGGACGATGTCGCCGAGGGCCACGAGCATCCACAGTGCCACCCGAGGCCGCGCGTCCTTCCGTCGGTAACCCATGTCGTACCTCCTTCCGTCGTGCGGAAGAGATACCCCGTACGAGGGAAGGCCATGCGAATCAATCTCGCGGCGGTACGAATCCCGCGGGTCAGTCCTGGCGGTCGGGCTTGAAGCCCTTCGCGATCCGGTCGAAGTTGGCCAGGTTGGCCTGCCAGTCCTTCGCGGCGACCTCCCAGCGCAGGGCGTAGCCCCGGTTGCTGGCGGTGACGAAGCCCCGGTTGCGGACGTGGATCCGGGTGCCGTCGCGGGTCTCCAGCCACTCCCAGTCCGCGCAGGTCTTCCAGAAGTCGCAGCGCTCGATGCTCAGGTACTGGTAGTTGTTGACGAACTTCCTGCGGTCCGGCTCGATCCGCTTCCAGTCGGCGTACGCGTCCGACTTCGGCGTGGAGGTCCACTGGACGAGCAGTTCGCCCGGCCCGTTGGACTGGTCGAAGACGACCGTGCTGCCGTCCACCTGACGGCGCACCCAGCCCTCCGGCAGCGGCAGCGCGAAGCCGGCCGGGTCCTTGTGCAGCTTCCAGCCCGCCGGCAACGCGTCCGGGTCAGTGGAGGGGCTGACCGACGGGGTCGGGCTCGGCGCGGCGCTCGTGGGCGGGGCCGGCGCGGAGGACTGCGGCGACGCCTGCGAGGCGGCGGTGGTCGGGTCGGCCTGCGGGGTGCCGCCGCCGTCCTCGCCGTCGCCGCTGGTCAGCATCGGCACGATCACCACCAGGCCGAGCAGCAGCAGCGCCACCAGCACGCCGATCAGCACGTTGCGCCGGGTGTTGTTCGGCTTCGTGCCGTCGGACGGCACCACCGTGGCGCGGCCGGACGGCGGGCTCACCGGCGCGGGCATCACCGAGGTGGGGTTCACCGGCCCGCGGGGTTCGGGGCTCACCGGCTCGGTCTTCGTGTCGCCGTCCGCCGGCTTCGGCGCCTCGACCTTCGCCGTCGGGGCGCTGTCGGAGGTGGCCGGCTCGACCTTGGCGGTCGGGGCGAGATCCGAGGAGACCGCGGCGGACGCGCCGTCAGACACGGCGGCGACTCCCGCGGCCGCGGCCCCGGCGGTCTCGTGCGGCGTACGGGGCGCCGGCGGGCTGACCGGCTTGGCGGACGGCGCCTCGGCCGGTCGCGGCGCCGGCACCAGCGGTGGGCGCGGCTCGCGCGGACCGTTGGGCCCCGGCCGGCGTACGCCGTCGAGCAGCGGGATGGTGCGGGTCCGCTTGCCGCCGGCGCGGCGCAGCAGCTTCTCCGCCACCTCGGCGGTGATCCGCTCGTTCGGGTCCTTGCGCAGCAGGCCGTTGAGCACCGGCTTGAGCGGGCCGGCGTTCTTCGGCGGCGGGGGTGCCTCGGTGGCGAGCGCCGCCAGGGTGGCGATCGCCGACGGCCGGGCGTACGGCGACTTGCCCTCGACCGCGGCGTAGAGGGTGGCGCCCAGCGACCAGAGATCGGCCTCCGGCCCGGCGGTGCCGTCACGGGCCCGCTCCGGCGCGATGTACGCGGGCGAGCCGAGCACCATGCCCGTGCGGGTCACGTTCGGGTCGCCGGGGATCGTGGCGAGACCGAAATCGGTCAACACCACCCGGCCGTCGTTGCCGAGCAGCACGTTGCCGGGCTTGACGTCGCGGTGCATCACGCCGGCCTTGTGCGCCGCCTTGAGTGCGCCCAGCACGCCGAGGCCGATCTCGACGGCGCGCGCCGGCGGCACCGGGCCGTCCTCGGCGAGGGTGTCCTGCAGCGACTTCGACGCCACGTATTCCATGACGATCCACGGGTCGCCGTCGGTGCGCAGCACGTCGAAGATGCGGACCACGTTGATGTGGTTGAGCCGGGCGATGGCCCGGGCCTCACGCAGCGACCGCTCCCGCATCTCGCGGCGCTCGTCGTCGGTGAGGCTGGGCGGCGGAACCAGCTCCTTGATCGCCACGTCCCGGTGCAGCACCTCGTCGCGCGCCTTCCACACCCGACCCATGCCACCCTGACCGAGCGGCGAGATGAGCCGGTATCGGTCAGCGACGAGTTGGGGCAGCGCGTTCGACATCGCCCAGACGGTACCCGGCGGGCACGACGCTCACACCGCCGGCACGCCACTGTGCGGTTCAGGTCAGCCTTCGCGCCGCGTACGCTGGCGCCATGTCTGCCGAAGAGCCGCTGTTCCGGGTCGTCCGCGGGGTGCCCACCGCCGAGGAACTGGCCGCGTTGGTGGGCGCGATCGTCGTCCGGTCCCGTCCGGCCGCCGCCCCCTCGCCGGTCGCCGCGTCCGCGTGGTCGCGCAGCGGCCGCCCGGCCGCCACGACGCCCGTGGCCGGTCCTGGCGCCTGGCGGGCGTCGGGCCTGCCCCGCTGACCCTTTCCCGGTACGGATCACCGCAGCTCGCCGCCCCTACCCGCCCGCGGACGGCCCGAGAGTGCGGGGTTGGGGCTGCCGACATCGTCGGAGACCCATTAACCTCACTCAGGGAAACGGCGCAGTGACGGGTAGGGAGGGCCGATGATCCCCGAGGAGGACCGTCCAGCGTCCTGGCTCCGCGGTTACGGCGGCATCGAGGCGGACATCCGGCAGTTACGCGAGTTCGCCGACAAGCTCCGGGCCGAGGTCGAACGCAACTACGCCCCCCACCTGTCGTACATCGCCGAGGACATGCGGGCTCCGGTGCCCAACCCGGCCGACGCCTTCATCGAGTTGGTCGACTTCCTGCGCGCACACCACGAAACGCAGCAGGCCACCGCCGAGATCGTCTGGGGCGTCCGCGACGCCACCGGCCACCTGGCCGTCGCCGCCGGCACGGTGGCCAGCCGCTACACCGACTCCGATGCCTTCTCGTCCGCCCGCGTGGCCGACGTCGAGCGGGCGCTCGCCAACCCGGCGGCCGCCGCGCCGCGCGGCCCGTCGCCCGTGTTGCGCGATCCCACCGGGCCGGAGACCGGACCGGGTTCGGGGCCGGTGGTGCTGCCGTGATCGAGCGGGGCAGCGGCCGCACGTCCGGCCTGACCGACTGGCGCCTGATGGACGTGGCCAGCATGTGGGCCTGCCTCCAGGACCACGACACCACCAATCACTGGAAGCAGGTCGCCGGTTGGCGCAAGGTCTGCGACCTCGCCCGGACCCACCTGAGCCGGCTCCAGGAATACCGCCGCGGGCTGGCGGAGGCATGGAACCCGGAGACCAACGAGGCCGCCCGGGCGTACGTCCGCGAGCTCGACGACCTGATCGACAAGGTGCAACGCACGCACGACGCGGCCGCCACCAACTACACCGCGCTCTCCGCCGCGACACAGGCCATCGGGACCACCCGGGCCCAGCTCAAGAAGATCTACGACGAGTACGCCGTCAAGCTCCAGGAGAAGCGGACGTACGAGGCGACGCTCGCCGACCCCAAGGCGGCCATGGGCAGCCGGGTCCCCGACCGCCCGGTGACCGACGCCGACCTGGAACGGCTCAACGTCCAGGCTCGCGGCATCATGTACGGCCTCAGCGGCGAACTCCAACACGCCCAAGTAATGCTCCAAAAGCCGCCAGCAGGCCGTCCTCCGATTCAATCCGAGAAGCCGGACGCGTATGGGAGCGGCGGCGGCGCACCGGTCATACCGCCAATCGTCCCAGTGCCGCTGCCCACCGCTTCCACATCGACGACGCCTCGTCCAGCGCCCGTTGTTCGACCGGTACCTACTCCGGTAACTCCAGCCATCGGACCGGTACTTGGCGGGGCAGGTACCGGTTTGGCACCAGCGCCCGCTAGCCCTACGTTGCCGCAGGCCCCGTCAACCACACCGTCGCCGAACTTAGGAACGCCACCAACGATTCCGCCGTCACCTGGAAGCCGCTCAGGGACGCCTCGTCCACTGCCCGGACAGCCCGGACACAGCGGGCGTCCCGTTTCAGGAGGAGCCAACAGCCTACCCAGCGCATCGCCTCGACCCATGCCTCCTGGCGGCCTTATCGGCGGAGCGTCAGGGATGGGACTTGGACAGCCCGGCACCAGCAACTCGCAGCCTCGCAGAGTCAATCCGATCGGCGGCGTGATCGGCGGCGGAGGCGCAGGCACCGCACCAACGGGAGGTGCCGGCTCCCGCCCTGGCAGCGGCCGGGGCTCCGGAGCTTTGCACGGGATGCCGCCGCTGGGAGGGGCCCCTGGCCTGGCCAATCTAGGAAGCACCGGGAGCACAACCGGTGTAGGCGGAGTGCCGGGCCGACCTCAACGTCGTGACAGCCATAGGGAAGACGTCCGACGCTGGGATCCCGACGAACCCTGGGCAACGGATCAGGGAGTCGCGCCGGTGGTTCGGCCGCCGGATGAGGAGGGGCCCATCGACCCTGGTCCCGCCATCGGCTTCAATCGGTGAAGCCAGACCCCGCTGGCGCGGGCCTTGCGGTTGCAATTGTTACGGCAACGGCATTGAGCCTAGCGATGCCTCTCAATATGATTTCGGCCCAAGCCGCGCCTAGGCCCAATGGCGCCGACCGAATCCGCAGCGACCAATGGCACCTGACGTATCTAAAGATTACTGAAGCGCATCAACTAACGCAGGGCGCGGGGGTAACGGTCGCTGTCCCTGACACCGGAGTGGATCCACATCCCGACTTACGCGACAACCTACTCCCGGGAATAGACATTATCCCGGGTGGTAGCGGCGACGGCCGGCGGGATCGCGACAGCCATGGGACCTCGATGGCGGGTCTGATCGCCGCGCACGGACAGGGCGGAAAAATGGGAGCACTCGGTATAGCGCCGAAGGCAAAGATCCTGCCAATATTTGACTCGCCGCCTAACGGCGAAGGCGAGCCCGACGCCCTAGCACAAGGTATCGAGTATGCTGTCTCAGAAGGTGCAGATGTAATCAACATTTCGTCTGTCGGCGCAAGCAGTGCCCGACTTCGCCGTGCTATCGATAGCGCCTTGGCTTCAGATGTGGTGGTAGTTGCTGGAGTCGGAAACCGGCCTCGAAATCAGGCAGTTGGCTTTCCTGCAAGCCACCCAGGCGTCATCGCCGTTGGGGGCATCGATCGCACCGGCAAACGTGCAGCTCTCTCGGTTACCGGAGCCGAGGTCGATGTAGCTGCTCCCGCCGTTGACATTTACAGCACCAGCTACGACGGGAAGTACTCGAAGGGCGCTGGAACATCTGGCGCTACGGCGATCGTGGCAGGCGCGGTGGCGCTGATTAGGTCGAAGTATCCGGACCTGCCAGCGTCGGAGGTGGCGCATCGGCTTGTCGCTACCGCCGTCGACAAGGGACCACCGGGACGGGACGACGAGTACGGGTACGGGGTCATCGACCTCGTGGCCGCGTTGACGGCGGACGTACCTCCGCTGGGTTTCGGGTCGGCGACGGCCAGCGCTCCGACCCGCGCCGCCTCGACCACGACAGCGGTCGCGGAGCCTGACGGCGAGAGCGACGACGGGGCGACCGCTCGCGGCCTGGTCACCCTCGGCGTGATCGTGGCCGCTGGTGGGGCATGGGCGCTGATCGCCCGCAGGCGTCGCCGAGGTGACGACCCCCCACCCCGCGTGAGCCGTTGACCGGTAACGTCGGCGACGTGTCCGAATTCATGCCGCTCCGCCTCGTGCTCGCCTCGGCGAGCCCCGCCCGCCGCAAGATCCTCCAGGCCGCCGGGATCGAACCGGACGTGCTCGTCAGCGGCGTCGACGAGTCCCAGGTGGTCACCGAGCGGGCCGAGGAACTCTGCCTGGAGCTGGCCCGGTTGAAGGCGCAGGCGGTGCTCACCCGGCTGCGGCCGACCGATGGCCAGCGGACGCTGGTGATCGGGTGCGATTCGGTGCTGGCCTTCGACGGGGAGATCCTCGGCAAGCCGGCCGACGCGGCGGACGCCACCCGACGCTGGGGGCGGATGCGGGGGCGCAGCGGCGTGCTGCACAGCGGGCACTGTCTCATCGACATTGTGGCGGGGCGTCGGGCCGAGGCGGTCGCCTCCACGGTCGTCCACTTCGCCGACGTCAGCGACGACGAAGTCGCCACGTACGTGGGCACCGGCGAGCCGCTCGCGGTGGCCGGCGCCTTCACGATCGACGGGCTGGGCGGGCCGTTCGTGGAGCGGATCGAGGGCGACCCGAGCACCGTCATCGGGCTCTCGCTGCCCATGCTGCGCCGCCTGCTGTCCGAGTTGGACCTGCGGATCACTGATCTGTGGACGAAGGTCGCGCCCGGCAACCAGTCGGTCGAACCGCTCGGCTAGCGTCCGTTCATGACCACGAAGTCGATCCCGCTCACGTCGGAACTGCACGCGTACCTGGTGGCGCACGGTTCGCCACCGGACGAGATCATGCGGGACCTGGCCGAGGAGACCCGCGCCGCCCTGCCGGACAACGCGCAGATGCAGGTCGCGCCGGAGCAGGCCGCCTTCCTGACCTTCCTCACCCGGCTGCTCGGCGTGCGGCAGGCCGTGGAGGTGGGCACCTTCACCGGGCTCTCGTCTTTGGCGATCGCCCGAGGGCTGCCCGAGGGCGGGCGGCTGACCTGCTTCGACATCTCGGCGGAGTTCACGGGCATCGCCCGGCGCTACTGGGCCCGCGCCGGCGTGGAGGACCGGATCGAGCTGCGCATCGGCCCGGCCGGCGACACGCTGCGCGAACTGCCCCACGAGCGTCACCTGGACTTCGCGTTCATCGACGCCGACAAGACGGGCTACCCGATCTACTGGTCGGAGCTGGTGCCCCGGATGCGTCCCGGCGGGGTGATCGCCGTCGACAACGTGCTGCGCGGAGGCCGGGTGATCGCCCCGCAGAACGCCGACGACCGGGCCATCGCCGCGTTCAACGACGAGGTGCTCGCCGACGTCCGGGTGGACGCGGTGATGCTCCCGATCGCCGACGGCCTGACCCTGGCCCGGGTGCACTGACGGCCACCGGGAGGCGTCGCCCCGCGCGATCTTGGTAGGCAACGGCCCCTGGAGGGGCCGCTCCCTGCCAAGATCCGAGTCAGGCGGGGGCCGGGGCGCGGACCTCGGCGGGAGCCGGGCGCAGGGCTCGGCCCAGGCGGGCGGCGAGCAGCGCGGCCGCCGCGATGAAGCCCGGCAGCAGCAGGAACGCCAGGTGGGGCCCCACTCCGTCGGCCACCCAGCCGAGGGCGACCGGCGCGATCCCGAAGCCGACCCCCATCGAGTACGACGCCCAGCCGGCCGCCCGGTCCGCGGCCGGCCCGGCGACGGCGAGCGCGATCGAGATGGCCAGCGGGTAGTGCAGCGCGTTGCCGAGGCCGAGCACCACGAGGCCGGTCACGGCGAGCCAGCCGACCGGGGCGACCCAGAACAGCGCGAAGCCCAGCAGCGACACACCCAACGCGGCCAGCAGCAGCGGCACCGGCCGGTACCGCAGGGCGATCCGGCCGCCGGCGAGCCGGCCGACGAACATGCCGCAGACGATCGCGGCGACCGCGGCCGAGGCCGTGCCGGCCGCCATTGCGGCGTGCGAGCGCAGCACGTCGGCGGTCCAGAGGGAGAGGCACACCTCGATCGAGCCGGTGACCGCCATCAGCACCCAGGCGATCCAGTACGCCGGGGGCAGCCGCCGGGCGGCCGTCCCGGCGGGACCAGCCCCATTCGAGCCGGCGTCGGCCGGGTCGCCGGCCGGCGATCCACCGGGAGCCGCGGCAGCGGGGGCGGCCTCCGGCAGGCGTACGCGGAAGGTCAGGGCGGCGAGCGCGACCAGCGCGATCAGGCCGGCCTCGACGGCCATCACCGGCCGCCAGCCCCACCCGGCGTCGACGCTGGCGCCGATGACCAGCGGCGCGAGGATGCCCATGCCGGCGCAGGCGGCGTTGGCCTCGGTCAGCGCGGCCGGCGCGGCGGCGCCGTGCCGGGCGGTGAGCACGACGGACACGCCGCTGATCACCATCATGCCGAAGGTGGCGACCACCGCGACGGCGGTGATCGTGGCGGGCAGGGCCCGCAGGGTGCCGAGGGCGGCGACGCCGCACGCCACCCCGGCCAGCCCGACCCAGACGGCGCGACCGCGGCCGACCCGGCGGGCCAGCGGCGCGAAGAGCGCCCCGCCGGCCAGCGCCCCGACGGCGATGCCGGTGCTGTGCAGGCCGGCGACGGCGGCCGAGGTGCCCTGTTCGTCGCGGAGCAGCGGCACGACCGGCCCGAACCCGTAGAGGAAGAAGCCCCACAGCCCGAGCTGGGCGTAGGTCAGCCAGGTGATCCGGTCACGGGTGAGGCGGGGCACCGGCCTTACGGTACAAGTGTCCGGCCGGCGCCCCGCTCGGGTGAGAGGCAGGTCTCCCAGGGGGCGGGAAGGGCCTCCCGCACCGCAGGCGTCGACCTCAGCGGACGGTGCGGGCGAACTGCCGGGCCGCCCAGAAGACGCCGGCCGCGGCGAGCACCGCGATGATGGTCAGCCCCTGCCAGACCTTGTCGTCGCCGAGGTCGCCGGCGAAGAGGGCCCGGGTGCCGTCGACGGCCCAGGAGAAGGGGTTCCACTCGGCGACGCCCTGGAGCCAGCCGGGCGCGAACGTGAGCGGCAGCAGGATGCCGGAGAGCAGCAGCACCGGCTGCGCCACGGTGTTCATCAGCGGGGCCAGCGCGTCCTCGCTCTTGACCTTGAGCGCGACGCCGTAGGAGACGGCCGAGGTCATCAGCGCGATCAGGGCGAGCATGAGGTACGCCAGAAGCAGGTCGACGATGAAGACGCGCAGGTCGAACAGGAGCGCGAGCAGGGTGATGATGACCGCCTGCACGATGAGCGACACCACGTCCCGCAGGGAGCGGCCGAGCAGCAGGGCCAGCCGGCTGACCGGGGTGACCCGGGAGCGTTCGATGACCCCGGCGCGCAGCTCGGCGATCAGCCCGAAGCCCTGGAACAGGCCGCCGAAGATGGCCAGCAGCACCAGCAGGCCGGGCACGAAGATCTTGTAGGCCTCGGCCTGGGTGGGCGCGTTCAGCGCCGGCTTGAGCAGCGGGGCGAAGAGCAGCAGGTACATCACCGGCTGGAAGACGCCGACGAAGACCCAGACGGGGTTGCGCAGCAGGAGCTGGAGCTGGCGCTGGAAGATCAGCCAGGTGTCACGGGCGAGTTTCATGAGGTCTCTCCGGTCTGGGGTCAGGACTCGCGCAGCGAGCGGCCGGTCTTGGTGAGGAAGACGTCGTCGAGGCTGGGCCGGTGCAGCTCGATGGAGTTGAGCGCGAGGCCCCCGGTGTCGACGCGCCGCAGGATCTGCGGGATGGCGGTGGCGCCCTCGTCGACGTAGAGCCGCAGGCCGCCCTCGTCGGCGGTCTCCAGCTTGTTGACGTACGGCTCGCTGTCGAGCAGCTGCGCGGCCTGCGGGGTGGCCGCGGCGTCCAGCCCGACCAGCACCACGTCGCCGGAGATCTCGCGCTTCAGGTCCGCCGGGGTGCCCTCCGCGACGACCTCGCCGTGATCCATGATCGCGATCCGGTCGCAGAGCGCGTCGGCCTCGTCCAGGTAGTGCGTGGTGATGAAGACGGTCATCCCGTCGGCGCGCAGCCGGCGGATCTCGTCCCACATGTGCGCGCGGCTCTGCGGGTCGAGGCCGCTGGTGGGCTCGTCCAGGAAGACGATCTTCGGCTCGTGGATGATGCCGAGGGCGATCTCCACCCGCCGCCGCTGGCCGCCGGAGTAGGTCTTGCACTTGCGGTCGGCGTACTCGGTGAGCTGGAAGGCGTCGAGGGCGAGGGCGGCCCGCCGGTGCGCCTCGGCCTTGCCGATGCCGTACATCCGGGCCTGGAGGACCAGCTCCTCGCGGGCGGTGGACTCGTCCCAGGTGCTGCCGCCCTGGGCGACGTAGCCGATGCGGCGGCGCACCTCGGCCGGGTCCTTGCGCAGGTCGGCGCCGGCGATCGTGGCCTCGCCGCCGTCCGGCTCGATCAGCGTGGCCAGCATCCGCAGGGTGGTGGTCTTGCCGGCGCCGTTGGGGCCGAGGAACCCGAAGATCTCCCCCTCGGCGACCTGCAGGTTGACGCCGCGCACCGCGTCGACGGTCTTCGTCTGGCGACCCTCACGGGAGCGGAACGACTTCCGCAACCCTCTGGTCTCGATCATCTCTGCTCCTGGTCGTCGGGGCCGGCGCGACCGGCCGCCTGCCTGTCCCGTGGAGACGACGCCGGACGGCGTGCTCCCCCGTGCGTCGCGAGCAGGCTAACGCGATATAGCTTTTATGGTCAACGTTGATTAATCGGCGTCCGGTCGCGGCGGCAGCCGCTTCTCCCAGCCCTCCCAGCCCTGCGCCCGCTCCAATCCATCAGGCAGGTACGACACCCCCGACTCGATCCGTTCCGCGATGCGCTCGCACCAGAAGATCTCCGCCTCCGACCGGGCCGTCCAGAGCTCGAACATCCACCCCACGTGCACCGGCTTGGTGTCACGCATCCAGTCAGAACTCAACGAGGCACGCATCCACTCGACACCGGCGCGCAGCAGGTTCGCCCGGTTGCGCAGGGCTGCCGCCGCCTCCTCGCGCGGCAGCGCGGGCAGGAAGGAGAACGCCGCCGCGAAGGGGTCCGGCGGCTCGTGCAGCCGCCACCAGAGCCCGCGCAGCAACCTCTCGAACTCCTCCTCCCCCTTCGGGGTCACCTCGTACGTGGTGCGGGCCGGGCGGGCGCCCACCTGCTCGGTGGCCACCTCGCGCAGCAGCCCCTCCTCGGTGAGCTTACGCAGGGCGTGGTAGATCGAACCGGGTTGCACGTTGGCCCACTTGTCGGCGTTCCAGCTGAGCAGCTCGCGGCGCACGTCGTAGCCGTGCACGGGCTGCATCCACCGCACCAGCCCGAGGATCATCATTCGCGTGGCAGACACCGGAAGAGCGTAATAGGCAAACTTGACTAGGGCTCGGCGGAACAGTGCGGCATCCCACACTGAGCGATCGTTAGGGTCCTCAGGGTGGCCGATACACTCCCGGTCAGTAACCTCCCGGGAGGAGCCCTCAAGGTGCGCAAGGTACTCATCGCCAACCGCGGCGAGATCGCCGTCCGCGTCATCCGCGCCTGCCGCGACGCCGGTCTGGGCAGCGTCGCCGTCTACGCGGACTCCGACCGGGACGCCCTGCACGCCACGCTGGCCGACGAGGCGTACGCGCTCGGCGGGGACACCGCCGCCGAGTCGTACCTGCGCATCGACAAGCTGCTGGAGGTCGCCGCCAAGGCCGACGCCGACGCGGTGCACCCCGGCTACGGCTTCCTCTCCGAGAACGCCGACTTCGCCCAGGCCGTCATCGACGCCGGGCTGACCTGGATCGGCCCCACCCCCCAGGCGATCCGCGACCTCGGCGACAAGGTGACCGCCCGGCACATCGCCCAGCGTGCCGGCGCTCCCCTGGTGCCCGGCACCCCCGACCCGGTGGCCAACCCGGACGAGGTGATGGCGTTCGCCGTCGACCACGGCCTGCCGGTCGCCATCAAGGCCGCCTTCGGCGGCGGCGGGCGCGGGCTCAAGGTGGCCCGCACGATGGAGGAGATCCCGCACCTGTTCGAGTCGGCCACCCGCGAGGCGGTCGCCGCGTTCGGCCGGGGCGAGTGCTTCGTCGAGCGCTACCTGGACAAGCCGCGCCACGTCGAGGCGCAGGTGCTGGCCGACCAGCACGGCAACGTGGTCGTGGTCGGCACCCGGGACTGCTCGCTCCAGCGCCGCCACCAGAAGCTGGTCGAGGAGGCCCCCGCGCCGTTCCTCACCGACGCGCAGCGCGCCCAGATCCACGACAGCGCCAAGGCGATCTGCCGGGAGGCCGGCTACCACGGCGCCGGCACGGTGGAATACCTGGTCGGGGCCGACGGCACCATCTCCTTCCTGGAGGTCAACACCCGCCTCCAGGTCGAGCACCCGGTCACCGAGGAGACCGCCGGCATCGACCTGGTCCGCGAGCAGTTCCGCATCGCCGACGGCGAGAAGCTGCGGTTCACCGCGGACCCGACGCCGCGCGGGCACTCCATCGAGTTCCGGATCAACGGCGAGGACCCGGGCCGCAACTTCCTGCCCGCCCCCGGCACGGTCACCGCGCTGCGGCTGCCCACCGGCCCCGGCGTCCGGGTGGACACCGGCATCTCGGCCGGCGACGTGATCGGCGGCAACTTCGACTCGCTGCTCGCCAAGGTCATCATCACCGGCGAGACGCGTGCCGAGGCGCTGGAGCGGGCCCGCCGGGCGCTGGACGAGATGGTCGTCGAGGGCATGGCCACCGCGCTGCCGTTCCACCGGCTGGTCGTCCGGGACGAGGCGTTCACCGCCGAGCCGTTCACCGTGCACACCAGGTGGATCGAGACCGAATTCGACAACACCGTGCCGCCGTTCGCCGCCGCCGCCGGCGCCGCCGAGGCGCCGGCCGAGCGCGAGACCGTCGTGGTCGAGGTGGGCGGCAAGCGCCTGGAGGTGGTGTTGCCCGCCGGCCTCGGCGGGGGTACGACCGCCGCCGCGCCCGCCGCCCGCAAGCCGGCCCGCCGGGGCGGCGGGACCAAGGCCGGGGCCGCCGTCAGCGGCGACGCGCTCACCTCGCCGATGCAGGGCACGATCGTCAAGATCGCGGTGGCCGACGGGGACACCGTCGCCGAGGGCGACCTGGTCGTGGTGCTGGAGGCGATGAAGATGGAGCAGCCGCTGCACGCGCACAAGGCGGGCACGGTCAGCGGCCTGGCCGCCGAGGTCGGCGCCGTGATCAGCGCCGGCGCGGCGATCTGCACCATCGCCTGACCCCGTCCGGGGTCACCGCCCGATCGCCGGCCCGGGCCGCGCTCGGCGCTCGCCGATCTCTGACCGGGCGCAGCGCCCCGCCGGCTCGCTGCCCGGCCGGCGCGCGCGTCAGCGCAGCTCGGTGGCGGCGACCGCCCGGACGGCGGCGGTCAGCGCGTCCAGCGTGGTGGAGTCCACCCGCCAGTGCTGCCAGTACAGCGGCCGGTCCAGGTGGCGCCCGGCGCCGAGGTCGACGCAGCGGCCCGCCGCGATGTCGGCACGGGCGAGCCGCTCGGGGACCATCCCCCACCCCAGCCCCAGCCGCACGGCCTCGTTGAAGCCGTCGAAGGACGGCACGTAGTGGACGGGCGGATCGATCCGGCGCCGGGTGACGGTGCGGGCGAACCGGTGCTGGAGCTGGTCCTTGCGGTCGAACGCCATCATCGGCGCCGCCGCGAGGGCCGCCTCGGTGAGACCGTCGGGAAAGTGGCGGGCCGCGAACTCGGTCCGGGCCAGCGCGACGTACCGCATCGCGCCCAGCCGCTCCACCCGGCAGCCCTGGACGGCCTCGCGCTGCGCGGTCACCGCCGCCATCGCGGTGCCGTCGCGGATCAGCTCCGCCGTGTGGTCCTCGTCGTCGCGGCGCACGTCGAACAGGAGCGCCAGCTCGGCGGGCAGCCGCGCCAGCGCGCCGACGAACCAGGTGCCGAGCGAGTCCCCGTTCGCCACGACGGTCACCCGGGTGGGGGCGGCGCCGCCCGTCGTCGGCGGACGGGCGGCGTCCAACGCCTCCCGCTCCAGCAGGGCCACCTGCCCGGCCAGCCGCAGCAGCGGCCGGCCGGCGTCGGTGGCCCGGCACGGCTTCGTCCGGCGGACCAGCACCTGCCCGACGGCCTGTTCCAACGCCTTCATCCGCTGGCTGACGGCCGACGGGGTGACGTGCAGGGCGTGCGCGGCCGCCTCGAAGCTGCCCTCGCGGACCACCGCGGCGAACGTCCGGAGCTGCGTGGTGTCGAGCATGATGAAGACCAGCTTATCCACCATCAGAATCTTTAGCTGGGCTGCATCCGCGGAGCCTCGTAGCGTCGACCCGTGCCCGAGATTCTCACCAGCTCCGTGACCGGTTCCGCCGCCGCCGGCTTCTCCCTCGCCATCGCGCTGATCGCCGCCATCGGCGCGCAGAACGCCTTCGTCCTGCGGCAGGGCCTGCGCCGCGAGCACGTGGTGCCCGTGGTCGTCGTCTGCGCCGCCTCCGACGCGCTGCTCATCTCCGTCGGCATCGCCGGGATGGGCACCGCCACGGCGGAGCACCCCACCGCCCTGGCCGCCGTCCGCTGGCTGGGCGCCGCGTTCCTGCTCGGGTACGCCGTGCTGGCCGCACGCCGCGCGCTGCGCCCCGGCGGGCTCTCGCCCGCCGACCGGCCCCCGGCCACGCTCGGGGCGACGGTGCTGGCCTGCCTCGCCTTCACCTACCTCAACCCGCACGTGTACCTCGACACCGTGCTCCTGCTCGGCGGGGTGGCCCGCCAGCACCCGCACCACTGGGTCTTCGGCGCGGGCGCGGCGCTCGCCAGCGTGGTCTGGTTCACCGCCCTGGGCACCGCCGCCCACCGGCTCGCGCCCGTGCTGGCCCGCCCGGCGGCGTGGCGGGTGGTCGACGGGGTGGTCGCCCTCGTGATGGCCGCGATCGCGGCGGGGCTGGTGCTGGGCTGACCGGGGTGACGCCGCGCACCGCCCGGCCGGGGGTGTTTTCCGCGACCACCGGGGGTGCGGGCGCCGCGGGGCGGGAATGATGGCGGGGTGCGGTTCCTACACGGCGCGGTTCCCGCGCACGACCTGACCTACAACGACGTCTTCATGGCGCCGGCCCGCTCCGAGGTGGGCTCGCGGCTCGACGTCGACCTGGCCACCGGCGACGGCACCGGCACCACCATTCCGCTGGTCGTGTCCAACATGACCGCGGTGTCCGGCCGGCGGATGGCCGAGACCGTGGCCCGGCGCGGCGCGATCGCGGTGATCCCGCAGGACATCCCGATCGAGGTGGTGGCGAACGTCGTCGCCTGGGTCAAGCGGCGCCACCTGGTGCACGACACCGCGATCACGCTCGGCCCGACCGACACCGTCGGCGACGCCATCCACCTGCTGCCGAAGCGGTCGCACGGCGCCGTCGTGGTGATCGACGACGAGAGCCGGCCGCTGGGCGTGGTGACCGAGGCGGACACCGTGGGCGTCGACCGCTTCGCCCAGCTCCGGCATGTGATGTCCACCGAGCTGCACACCGTGCCGGCAGACGCCGATCCGCGTACCGGCTTCGACCGGCTCTCGGCCGGCCGGCGGCGGCTCGCCCCGGTGGTCGACGCCGAGGGCCGCCTCGTCGGGGTGCTGACCCGGCAGGGCGCGCTGCGGGCCACCCTCTACAAGCCGGCGGTGGACGACCGGGGCCGGCTGCGCATCGCCGCCGCCGTCGGCATCAACGGCGACGTGACCGGAAAGGCCGCGGCGCTGCTGGAGGCCGGGGTGGACACGCTGGTCGTGGACACCGCGCACGGCCACCAGGAGCGGATGATCACGGCGCTGCGGGCGGTCCGCGCGCTGGACCCGGCGGTCCCGGTCGCGGCCGGCAACGTGGTGACCGCCGAGGGCGTACGCGACCTGGTGGAGGCGGGCGCCGACATCGTCAAGGTGGGCGTCGGGCCCGGCGCGATGTGCACCACCCGGATGATGACCGGGGTGGGCCGGCCACAGTTCTCCGCCGTGCTCGACTGCGCCGCGGCGGCCCGCCAGCTCGGCCGGCACGTCTGGGCCGACGGCGGCGTACGCCACCCGCGGGACGTGGCGCTGGCCCTGGCCGCCGGCGCGTCGAACGTGATGATCGGCTCCTGGTTCGCCGGCACCTACGAGTCCCCCGGCGACCTCTACACCGACGCCGACGGCCGGCGCTACAAGGAGAGCTTCGGCATGGCCTCGGCGCGGGCGGTCAGCGCGCGCACGGCCGACGACAGCGCGTACGACCGGGCCCGCAAGGCGGTCTTCGAGGAGGGCATCTCCTCGGCCCGGATGTACCTCGACCCGGCCCGCCCCGGCGTGGAGGACCTGATCGACGAGATCATCGCCGGGGTACGCAGCTCCTTCACCTACGCCGGCGCGCGGGACCTGGCGGAGTTCCACGAGCGGGCCGTGGTCGGCGTGCAGAGCACGGCCGGCTACACCGAGGGCATGCCGCTGCCGACGAGCTGGTGAGGTGCCCTCGCCGGCGGGCGGGCCGGGCGGTCCGCCCGCCGGCGAGCGTCACGGCTTCGGGAAGAGGCGGCGGATGACCGCGCGGGCCGCCGCCCGGGGGTCGTCGCCGACCCGCTCCGGCAGCGCGCCGGCGAGCCAGAGCGTGGCGAAGCCGTGCACGATCGACCAGGCGGCGAGCGCGTCGCCCTGCGGATCCGCCGCCGTCGGCCGTTCCTCGGGCAGCCCGGCGACGCCGGCGCGCAGCGCGTCCCCGGCCCGCTGGCGGGCCGCCACCAGCTCCTCGGCGTCGCCCCGGTAGAGGTCCGGGCGGAACATCACCTCGAAGTGCGCCCGGTGGCCGACCGCGAAGTCGACGTACGCGACGCCGCTGCCGAGCAGGTCGTCCGCGCCGCGCAGCGCCTCGGCGAGCAGTTCGAAGCCCTCTGCGGCGAGGGCGGTCAGCAGCCCGGCCTTGTCGCCGAAGTGGTGCGCCGGGGCGGCGTGCGAGACGCCCGCCCGCCGGGCCAGGTCGCGCAGGCTCAGCGCCGCCGGCCCGGACTCCTCGATCACCTGCACCGCCGCGGCGAGCAGGGCGCGACGCAGGTCGCCGTGGTGGTAGCCGCGCGTTCCGGTCATGCCGCGATCCTATCTTGCCATTGACAAGATGACACCTCGGCAGGCAATCTTGTCGGCGACAAGTTTCCCATCGAGGAGGTATCCCATGGCTCCGCTGATCGCGCTCGTGGTCGGCACCGCGCTCGCCCGGCTGGCCGGCCTGGCCGGCGTGGCCGCCCTCGACGGCTGGCACCCCGCGCTGCGGGTGGGACTGGCGCTGATGTTCGTCGTGACCGGCGTCGCGCACTTCGCCCCCGCCTACCGGCGGGACATGATCGCGATGGTGCCGCCCGCCCTGCCCCGGCCGGACCTGTTGGTCGCGCTCACCGGGGTGCTGGAACTGGTGGGCGCGGTCGGGCTGCTGGTGCCGGCCACCGCCCGCTGGGCCGCGGCCGGGCTGGCGCTGCTGATGCTGGCCATGTTCCCGGCGAACGTCTCGGCCGCCCGGCGCCGGCTGACCCTGGGCGGCAAGCCGGTGACCCCCCTCGGCCCGCGCACGGTGGAGCAGGTCTTCTTCGTCGCCGTGGCCGTCGCTATTTCGTTTGGCCCCTGACGATCAGGAGGCTAATGTGTCCGGCATGGAACTGATCCAGCTGCGAGACGTGCCCCTCGGGCGCCTTCTCGTGGTCGCCGGACACGTCACCGGGCAGCGGTGGAACCGCTACCTCGCCGAGGAACACGGGCTCACCCAGGCCGGGATGGCGACCCTGATGACCCTCGCCGAGCACGGCGAGCTGCCGCACCGCGCGGTGGCCGAGCAGTGTTTCGTCCGGCCGGCCACCCTCACCGGCATCGTCGACACCCTCGAACGCGACGGCCTGGTCGAACGGCAGCGCGACGACACCGACCGGCGCAGCGTCCGGCTCGCGATCACCCCGGCCGGCCGGGCCCGGGTCGACGCGCTGACCGCCCTGATCCGCTCCGGGCGCCCGCTGACCTCGGTCGACGCCGACCCGGCGAAGGAGGCGGTGATCCGGGAGTTCCTCCTGGAGGTCATCGGCAGCGGCGACGCCGGCAGGCCGGAAGGAATTCCGACATGCTGATCCGGCTGCTGCGCACGCACCTACGCCCCTACCACCGGCCGCTGGCGGCGGTGGTGCTGCTCCAGTTCGTCGGCACGATGGCGTCGCTCTACCTGCCCAGCCTCAATGCCGACATCATCGACCTCGGCGTGGCCCGGGGCGACACCGACTACATCATGCGCACCGGCGGGTGGATGCTCGCGGTCAGCCTGGTCCAGATCGTCTGCTCCGTCGCCGCCGTCTACCTCGGCGCGCGGACCGCGATGGGCTTCGGCCGGGACGTGCGGGCGGCGGTGTTCGGGCACGTGAACCGCTTCTCGGCGCGGGAGGTGGCCCGCTTCGGCGCGCCCTCGCTGATCACCCGCAACACCAACGACGTGCAGCAGGTGCAGATGCTCGTGCTGATGAGCTGCACCATGCTGGTCGCCGCGCCGATCATGAGCGTCGGCGGCGTGGTGATGGCGCTGCGCGAGGACCTCGGCCTCTCCTGGCTGATGCTGGTCAGCGTCCCGGTGCTGGCCGTCGCCCTGGGGCTGATCATCCGGCGGATGGTGCCGGGCTTCCGGCTCATGCAGACCCGCATCGACACGGTCAACCGGGTGCTGCGCGAGCAGATCACCGGCATCCGGGTGGTCCGGGCGTTCGTCCGGGAGCCGTACGAGACGGAGCGCTTCGCCACCGCGAACGCCGACCTCACCGCGACCGCCCTGCGCACCGGCCGCCTGATGGCGTTGATCTTCCCCGTGGTGATGCTGGTGCTCAACATCTCCAGCGTCGCGGTGCTCTGGTTCGGCGCCCAACGCGTCGACGCCGGGGCGATCCAGGTCGGCGCCCTCACCGCCTTCCTGCAGTACCTGATGCAGATCCTGATGGCCGTCATGATGGCCACCTTCATGCTGATGATGGTGCCGCGGGCCGCGGTCTGCGCGGAGCGGATCGTCGAGGTGCTGGACACCGACTCCTCCGTGGTGCCGGCGCCCCGCCCGGTGACCGAGGTGTCCGCCCGCGGCGAGCTGGAGCTGCGCGGCGTGCGGTTCCAGTACCCGGGAGCGGCCGCACCGGTGCTGCGGGACGTCTCGTTCCGCGTGACGCCCGGAACGACCACGGCGGTCATCGGCAGCACCGGCTCGGGCAAGACCACCCTGCTGTCGCTCGTCCCCCGGCTGGTCGACGCCACCGCCGGCGCGGTGCTGGTCGACGGCGTCGACGTACGCGACCTGGCGCCGGACGAGCTGTGGCGCCGGATCGGGCTGGTGCCGCAGCGGCCGTACCTGTTCACCGGCACGGTGGCGAGCAACCTGCGCTACGGCAACCCGGACGCGACCGACGCGGAGCTGTGGGAGGCGCTGGAGATCGCCCAGGCGCGGGACTTCGTCGAGGCGATGCCCGACCAGCTGGCGTCGCCGATCGCGCAGGGCGGCACGAACGTCTCCGGCGGGCAGCGACAACGGCTGGCGATCGCCCGGGCCCTGGTGCGCCGGCCCGAGATCTACCTCTTCGACGACTCGTTCTCCGCGCTCGACCTCGGCACCGACGCGCGGCTGCGGGCGGCGCTGCGCCCCGTCACGGACGACGCCGCCGTGGTGATCGTGGCGCAGCGGGTCTCCACCATCGTCGGCGCCGACCAGATCATCGTGCTCGAGGACGGAGGCGTGGTCGGGATGGGCCGACACGACGAACTGTTGGAGACCTGCCCGACGTACGCCGAGATCGTGGCGTCCCAGAACACGGCGGAGGTGGCCGCGTGAGCGAGCGAACCGTCAGGCACCAGCGGAGCGAGGTGGCGGTGTGAGCGCCGTACCACAGCAGAAGCCGGCCGCCGAGGCGCCGACGCCCAGGCGGCTGCCGCCCGGCGGGCAGCGCGGCGGCCCGCCGTGGGGCGGCGCCGGGATGCCCGCGGAGCGGTCGATGAACTTCGGGCCCTCGGCCCGGCGGCTGCTGCGCCGGCTGCGGCCGGACCGCCTCCCGCTGGTCGCCGTGATCGCGCTGGCGGTGGCCAGCGTCGGGCTCAGCGTGATCGGGCCGAAGGTGCTCGGGCACGCCACCGACCTGATCTTCACCGGCGTGATCGGTCGGCAGTTGCCGGCGGGCACCACCGCCGACCAGGCGGTGGCCGCCGCCCGGGCGGCCGGCAACGACAGCTTCGCCGACATGCTCGCGCGGATGGACGTCGTGCCCGGCGTGGGCATCGACTTCGCCGCGCTGGCGCGGGTGCTGCTGCTGGCGCTCGGGCTCTACCTGGCGGCCAGCGCGCTGATGTGGTGGCAGGGCTGGCTGCTCAACGGCGTGGTGCAGCGCACCGTGCTGCGGCTGCGGGCGGACGTGGAGGACAAGCTCAACCGGCTGCCGCTGCCCTACTTCGACCGGCAGCCCCGCGGCGAGCTGCTCAGCCGGGTCACCAACGACATCGACAACATCTCGACCAGCCTCCAGCAGACGCTGAGCCAGCTCCTCACCTCGCTGCTCACCGTGGTCGGCGTGCTGGCCATGATGTTCTGGATCTCGCCGCTGCTGGCCCTGGTGGCACTGGTCGCGGTGCCGGTGTCGGTGGTCGTCACCGGCGTCATCGCCAAGCGTTCGCAGCAGCAGTTCATCGCCCAGTGGACGCACACCGGCGAGCTGAACGGCCAGATCGAGGAGGCGTTCACCGGCCACGAGCTGGTCAAGGTCTTCGGCCGCCAGCGCGAGGTGGAGGCCGCCTTCACCGCCAAGAACGAGGAGCTGTTCCGGGCCAGCTTCGGCGCGCAGTTCGTCTCCGGGATCATCATGCCGGCGATGATGTTCGTCGGGAACCTCAGCTACGTGGCGATCGCCGTGGTCGGCGGCCTGCGGGTGGCGTCGGGCTCGATGAGCCTCGGCGACGTGCAGGCGTTCATCCAGTACAGCCGGCAGTTCACCCAGCCGCTCACCCAGGTGGCCTCGATGGCGAACCTGCTCCAGTCCGGGGTGGCCTCCGCCGAGCGGGTCTTCGCCGTGCTCGACGCCGAGGAGCAGAGCCCCGACCCGGCCGCGCCGGCCCGGGTGCGCGACCCGCACGGCCGGGTCGAGTTCGAGCACGTCTCCTTCCGGTACGCCCCGGACAAGCCGCTCATCGAGGACCTGTCGCTGGTCGCCGAGCCCGGGCACACCGTGGCCATCGTCGGGCCGACCGGCGCCGGCAAGACCACCCTGGTCAACCTGGTCATGCGCTTCTACGAGCTGAACGCCGGCCGGATCACGCTCGACGGGGTGGACGTCACGACCATGCGCCGCGACGACCTGCGCGGCCGGATCGGCATGGTCCTCCAGGACACCTGGCTCTTCGGCGGCACCATCCGCGACAACATCGCGTACGGCCGGCCGGGCGCGACCGAGGAGGAGATCCTGGCCGCGGCCCGGGCGACGTTCGTGGACCGGTTCGTGCGCAGCCTCCCCGACGGCTACGACACGGTGATCGACGAGGAGGGCAGCAACGTCAGCGCGGGCGAGAAGCAGCTCATCACGATCGCCCGGGCGTTCCTCGCCGAGCCGTCGCTGCTGATCCTGGACGAGGCGACCAGCTCGGTGGACACCCGCACGGAGGTGCTGCTCCAACGGGCGATGGCCGCCCTGCGCTCGGACCGCACCAGCTTCGTCATCGCGCACCGGCTGTCCACCATCCGCGACGCGGACCTGATCCTGATGATGGAGGACGGCCGGATCGTGGAGCAGGGCACGCACGACGAACTGCTCGCCGCGCAGGGCGCGTACCACCGGCTGTACCGGTCGCAGTTCACCGCCGCGACCCGGCCCGACCCCGAGCCCGCGTCGATCTGACGTGACCGCCATGACGACGCGGCCACCGGCCGCGACAAGCGGCCGGCCGACTGGCCCGGGGCCGGCCGGGGCCTCAGCCCGCCGGGAGGAGGGCCGCGCCGCGCCCGGAAACCACCGCGCCGATCAGCCGCAGGGCGTCGGCGGCGGGCATCGGGTCCAGGGCGCGGCCCCCGCGCAGGCGCAGCGAGACCGCGCCCTCGGCCGCCTCGCGGGGGCCGACCACGGCGGCGTACGGGATCCGGGCGCGGGCGGCGTCGCGGATGCGGGCGCCCAGGGAACCGGACGACTCCACCTCGACCCGCAGCCCCGCGGCCATCGCGTCGCGGGCGAGCCGGGCCGCCGCCCCGGCCTGGGCGTCCCCGACCGGCAGCACGACCAGCTGCACCGGGGCGTACCAGGCGGGGAAGGCCCCCTCGTGCACCTCGATCAGGTACGCGAACAGCCGCTCCATGCTGCCGACGAGGCTGCGGTGCACCATCACCGGCCGACGCCGCGCCCCGGCCGGGTCGGTGTACGACAGGTCGAACCGCTCCGGCTTGTCGAAGTCGAGCTGGACGGTGGAGAGGGTGAACTCCCGCCCGGCGGCGTCACGCACCTGAATGTCGATCTTCGGCCCGTAGAACGCGGCCTCCCCCGGCGCCTCGGTGAACTCCACCCCGTGCAGCGCCGAGCGGAGCAGTTCCTCGGCCCGTGCCCACTGGGCGTCGTCCCCGACGTACTGCTGGCCGGGCCCGCGCAGCGACAACCGGAACCCCGCCGGCCGTACGCCGAGCGCGGCGTGCGCCTCGCCGATCAGCCGGAGGATCTCCGCCACCTCCTCACCCACCTGCTCCAGGGCACAGAAGTTGTGCGCGTCGTTGAGCGAGATGGCCCGCACCCGGGACAGCCCGCCGAGCACCCCGGAGCGCTCGGCGCGGTACATGCCGCCCAGCTCGGCGATCCGCAGCGGCAGCTCCCGGTAGGAACGGCCCCGGGCCCGGTACACCAGGGCGTGGTGCGGGCAGAGCGCCGGCCGCAGCACGAACTCGTCGTCGGCGGAGAGCCGCAGCGGCGGGAACATGTCGTCGGCGAAGTAGCCGAGGTGCCCGGAGAGCTCGAACAGTTCCCGTTTGCCCAGCGGCGGGGTGTACACGTGCCGGTAGCCGGCCCGGCGCTCCAGGTCCCGGACGTACTCCTCGACGGCGTGCCGGGCGGCGGCGCCGGCCGGCAGCCAGAGCGGCAGCCCGGCGCCGGCCAGCGGGTCGGAGTCGAACAGGTCCAGCTCCCGGCCGAGCCTGCGGTGGTCGATCATGTCGCGCTCCTTGATCGGGTACGACCCGGAGGCGACCCGGTCACCGGACGCCACGAGGCCCCGGGGCGGATCGCCCCGGGGCCTCGTCGACGGTCAGGTCAGTGCGGCGCGCCGGGGTATCCCGGCGTCGTGGTCAGCACCGCACTGCTCATGCGGCGACGGTACGCCCACCCGCGCGGGGGCCGCAGCCGGATTTCCCCCGCCGGTACGGTGCCGTGGGCGCTGCTCGTGGACCGGCACGGCCCGGGGATCGGGGGCGGGCCGGTCGTCAGGAACGGGGGACCCGACGGTTGGGGGGCCGCGCGCCGACAACGGTACGCCGACCGGCGCCGATCCGCCGACCCCCGGAAGCACGCGGTGGCGTCACCTTCGCCGGCGCCCGCTCGTTGGGCCCGGGTAGCCCTGCCGTGTCGGCGGTCACCACGAGCCGGGGCCGTGTCCGGTGACGCCGGACACGCCGTCAGGCTCGGTACACCGATCGGTCCCATCCGGCGAGGTGGCAGTGGTGCCCGAACTACTCACTGAGGTCGCTTCGCCGACCTGGGCCTACCTCGCGCTGCTCGGGCTGCTGGTGGCCGACGCCTTCGTCCCGGTCATCCCCACCCAGGTCATCATGATCACCAGCGGCGCCCTGACCGTCTACGGCGGGCTGAACCTGCCGCTGACCATCGCCGTCGGCGCGCTCGGCGTCTTCGCCGGAGACCTCGCCTGCTACCTGCTCGGGCGGGGCGCGCCACACCGCCGGGCGCACCGTGACACCGCGCCGGGCCGGGCCCGCCGGGTCGCCAGCCGGGTCACCCAGGGGCTGCGCCGGCCCGGCCCGCTCGTGATCCTGCTCTGCCGCTTCGTGCCCGGCGGCCGGATGGCGGCCTGCTTCTCCGCCGGCCGCAGCCGGTACCCGTACCGGCTGTTCCTGCTCTACGAGGGCCTGGCCGCACTGGGCTGGGCGACGTACGGCGGGCTGGTCGGGCACCTGGGCGGGACGGCGCTGACCGAGTCGGCGTGGCGGCTGGCGGTGATCGCGGCGGTCGCGGCGGCCGGGTTCGCGGTGGCCGGCTGGGCGATGACGGCGCTCGGCGCCCGCACCGCCAGGCCGTTCGGTCCACCACGTCAGGAGACTGAGGCCGGGCTCGACCGGCTCGACGGAGGTCCGGGCGACTGCGTTCGGCCCCACGAGGCAGGCGGTCTTCCTGGCCGGTTGGACATGACCCCCTAGACGGAGAAGGAGGCGAGTGCGGCGTTGCCGTTGCGGGCGACGGTGTCGAAGAACATCCGCAGGACGGCGTATCTCTCGCGGAGATACTCCCGCTCCGTCTCGGGGTCGGAGTCCCAACAGTGGGGATAGACGTTCCGTTCCGTCATGTCGGTGGGGTTGTAGTACGGGGCGAGTCGTTCGAACGGGGCATCGTTCAGACGCTGGGCGATGTGACGGACCACGTCCGGGTCGAAGCCACTGAACTCACCGTCATCGTCGATGGGCTCGCCCTCGCGCAACTGCACACCGACGTCGGCGGCGTCGAGCAGGTACTGGATGCCGTCCCATGCCTTCTCGACGAACCCGCTGATAGCAGTTTCCCCACTGCTGACCTGCTCGTACAGCTCGTCGGCTTTCTCGCCGTCGTCCGCGACGTCGGCCAACTGCTGCGGGGTCACTTCGACGTAGTCCAGGGTCATGCCCACGTGTCTCACCTCATGGCTTAGGCGGGATGTGTGATGCCGTCGTTGCGTCGCACCCTCGATCATGAACACTATCCGCCAGCTGTTCCTCGGCACGCACCGCCCGGGGCCTCTTAGGGGTGGTCCCGAGGATGGAGTTCGGTGGCCTTCCCGGATCCGCGTGGGGTGTCTGTGGCGACAGGCTGAAGCATGCGTGGAACCCGGAACAGCGGGCTGGCGGCCCTCGGCGGGATCGCCGTCGCGGCGCTGCTCGCCGTGGTTGGTCACCTCGAGGTGAACGACGACCTGAACCCGTGGTCGCTGACCGTCAGCGACTTCGCCGTCTCCGACCGGGGCGGCGTCATCGACGTCGCCATGGTGGTGCTCGCCGCGGCCACCGCCGTGCTGCTGCCCGGGCTGCGGATGGCCGGACGACGCCCGTCCGTCGGTGCCGACCTGCTCCTCGCCACCTGGGTCGGCGGGCTACTGCTGGCCGCCGTCGTGCCGACGAACGAGCCAGGCATGCCGATGGACACCTCCGCGTACGTCCACCGGTACGCCTCGGTGGCCGCCTTCCTGGCGCTGCCGATCGGTGGCTGGCTGCTGGCGGCCCGGCTGCCCGGCGGTGCCGCCCGCTGGGTGCGTCGTCTCGCCGTGGCCAGCGTGGCCCTCGCCGCGGCGATGGCCTGGTCGGCCTACCCGGGCGACCGGGTGCTGCTCGGTCTCGTCGAGCGCCTGCTCATCGTGACCGAGGTCGCCGTCGTCGCCACCGTGGCGGCCACCCTCGCCCGCTCGCGGGCCGTCAGTGAGGCAAGGGAGCGACAGGTCACTCCAGCTCGTGGAGCATGAGCTGGCGGGCGGCCTCGGTGATCGAGCCGGAGAGGCTCGGGTAGATCGTGATGGTCTGGGCCAGCTCGTTGACCGTGAGGTTGTTCTCCACCGCCATCGTGATCGGCAGGATCAGCTCGCTCGCCTTCGGCGCCACCACCACGCCGCCGATCACCTGGCCGCTCGCCGGCCGGCAGAAGAGCTTGACGAAGCCGTCGGCGAGGTCGTCCATCTTCGCGCGGGCGTTCCCGTCCAACGCCAGCATCACCTGCCGGGCCGGCACCTTGCCCGCGTCGACCTCGTCCTGGGAGACGCCGACGGTGGCCAGCTCCGGGTCGGTGAAGACGTTCGCCGCGACCGTACGCAGCCGCAGCGGCCGGACCGCCTCGCCGAGCGCGTGCCACATCGCGATCCGGCCCTGCATCGCGGCGACGCTGGCCAGCGGCAGCACCCCGGTGCAGTCGCCCGCGGCGTAGATGCCGGGCACGTTGGTGCGGGAGACCCGGTCGACGGTGACGTAGCCGCCCCGGGCGAGCGCGACGCCGTACTCGGCGAGGCCCAGGTCGGCGGTGTTGGGGATCGAGCCGACCGCGATGAGCGCGTGCGAACCGGACACCTTCCGGCCGTCGGAGAGCTCCACCTCCACCCCGTCGGCGGTGCGGCGCACGGCGTCGGCCCGGGAGTTGTTGAGGATGCTCATGCCCCGGTTGCGGAAGACCCGCTCGATGGCCATCGCCGCGTCGGCGTCCTCGTGCGGCATCACCCGGTCGCGGCTGGAGACCAGGGTCACCTGGACGCCCATGGCGAGGTAGGCGCTGGCGAACTCGGCGCCGGTGACGCCGGAACCGACCACGATCAGGTGCTCGGGCAGCTCCGGCAGGTCGTACACCTGGCGCCAGGTCAGGATGCGCTCGCCGTCCGGTACGGCGGTGGGAAGCTGACGCGGGGTGGCGCCGGTGGCGACCAGCACGGTCGACGCGTCGATCGTGTGCTCCGCGCCGCCGTCGGCCGGGGTGACGATCACCCGGTGGGTGTGGCCGAGCGTGTCCTCGCCGAGCCGGGCGGTGCCCGCGACGAACGTCACCCCGGCCTTGACCAGCTTGGCGTGGATGTCGGCCGACTGGGCCAGCGCGAGACGCTTGACCCGCCCGTGCACCGCCCGGGCGTCGACGGTGACCGCCTCCAGCCCGTCGGAGTGCACCCCGAACTCCTCGGTGTCCCGGTAGCCGGTCACCACCTCGGAGCTGGCGATGAAGGTCTTCGACGGTACGCAGTCGGACAGCACGCAGGCCCCGCCGGCACCCTCGGCCTCCACGACGGTGACGTCGGCGTCGAGCTGCGCGGCGACCAGGGCCGCCTCGTAGCCCGCCGGCCCGCCACCGATGATCACGATCCGGCTCACAGGGCCATCCTTTCGTTCGCGACTGCGGGGCTCCGCTCCGCTGCACTCCTCGCGCTCACCGTGCCCGCCCCCGACCCATGCTCACAGTGACTTTCTTCTCCCGAACGCGTCCGACACGCACCGTCGTATTCTCCCCCACCCGGCGGGCGGGCTATCGTCATCGCCGTGCGTCATTACGCCGCCTACGGCTCAAACCTCGATCCCGCCCGCATGCGCGCCTACTGCCCGCACTCGCCGATGGTGGGCACCGGCTGGCTGGAGGGCTGGCGGCTCACCTTCGCGGGCGAGGACGTGATCGGCTGGGAGGGCGCGGTCAGCACCGTCGTCGAGTCCCCCGGCGACCGGGTCTTCGTGGCGCTCTACGACATCCACCCCTACGACGCCGCCCAGCTCGACGAGATCGAGGGGGTGACCGCCGGCACGTACCGCAAGCTGCACGTGCGCGTCTCCACCCTCGACGGGGACGTGACCGCGTGGGTCTACGTCTTCGACGGCTACGAGGGCGGCCTGCCCACCTCGTGGTACCTGTCGGAGATCGCGAACGCCGCCGAGAAGGCGGGTGCCCCGGACGACTACGTCACCGAGCTGCGGTCCCGCCCCACCGGCACCGCGTCGGCCTAGAGGCCGCGGTCCCGGCCCACCGGCACCGCGTCGGCCTCTGCGCGCGTATCCCACGGCCCCCAGTCTGCTACCGGGCGGGCCGCCGCCACGAGCCGACCCCGGCCGGGGTCGTCAATCACACACCGACGGCCGGGACGACCAGCTCGTACATGTCGGTCCAGCGCACCTCGCGCAGCCCGACCGACCGGTAGAGCGTCACCGGGGCGGTCGGGTTGGCCAGGTCCACGCCCAGCCCGGCGGCCTGCCGGCCCTTGGCGGCGTAGACCGTGAAGGCCCGCCACAGCAGCGCCGCGCCCACCCCGCGCCGCCGGTACGCGGGCAGCACCGACAGGGCCCGCACGAAGCCCTCGTTCTGCTCCAGCGCCTGGTCGGAGGACTGGAGCGCGCCGGCCGGCACCCCGTCGACCTCGGCCACGAACCACTCGTCCCAGGTGGTGCCGTGCTGGGTGATCCGCTGCCGCCACCGGTCGAAGTCGGCCGGCTCGTAGTCCGGGGTGTCCCGGAACGCGGTGTCGTAGATCCGGTGGAACTCCCGCAGGTCGGCCTCGTCGTCGCCGCGCAGCGGGCGGACGGTCACCCCGGGCGGGGGCGGCGGCTCGGCGGGCAGCCCGGCCAGCGGCCGACTCATCCGCACGTACCGCTTGGCGCGGGTGAACCCGGCCTCGACCAGCTCCGCCGCCCACCGCGTCTCGGGGGCGAAGACGGCGGTGCGCACGGTCAGCGCCGGCAGGCCCCGCTCGGTCGCGCGTTCGGCGACCCGGTCGAGCTGGCGGGCGAGCAGCGGCGCACGCAGGTCGTCGCCGCGCTCCGGGTCGACGTAGACCTCGACGAACTCGCGCCCCACCCCGGTCGGGTTGTCCAGCGTCGCCCAGGCCACGACCGCGCCCTCGGGGTCCGTGACCACCCAGGAGTCCCGGGCCGGGTCGAAGAACGGCGCGGTCAGCGCGGCCGTGACGTCCTCGGCGTCGAAGTCGGGGTAGCCAACGGCGAAGGTGTCGGCGGCGTGCACCACGGCCAGGATCGCCGGTACGTCGTCCGGGGCGGGGCGGCGGGCGTGCCAGCCGGCGGGGAGAGTCACGGGGGCGATCCTGACAGGCGGGCCGCTGGGGCGCCGCCGATTTTCGCGCGGCCCGGCTCACGCCCGCCGGCGGCGCCGGTGCCGGCGGATCGGCTGGCCGGGCGCCCGAGGGTGGGCGCCCGGGACACCACTACCGGCTCAGCCCGCGCCGGTCGGGCGGGCAGCGGGACGGCGTCCCGGCTCAGCCCTGGCCGCTCAGGTGGGCGCGGGTGGCGAAGAGCAGCTCCACCAGCTCGGCGCCGTCCGCCGGGCCGAGGGCCGCGAACGCCGGCGAGGCCAGCCGATCGGTCACCGCCTCGGCCCAGAGCCGCCGCCGGACCAGCGGCCCGACCGCCGGGTACGGCGGGGGCCAGCCGCAGGCCACCGCGCCCGCCTCCCCCTCCGGCCCGGCGAGCACGGCCTCCAGCGGGGTCATCCCGCCGGCCCGGACCGCGAGCAGGTACGCCCCGGCGAAGTGCTCCCGGAGCAGGCGCAGGCCGACGGCGGCCCGCGCGCCGGCGGTGCGCTCCGGCACCGGCATCGCCCGCCAGGCGGCGAAGAGCGGCATGCCGCTGGCGTCCGCCGCCTCGACCGCGCGGCGAAGCAGCGCCGCGAGCCGCCCCGCCCCGGGGAGGGCGTCGAGGTGCTCGTCGCCCCACCGGCAGCACTCGGCGAGGGTGGCGGCGGCCACGTCGACCGGCCGGACGGTGCGCAGGGCCGCGTCCCACCCGTCGGCGACCGCGTCGGGGGCCAGGAAGCCGAGGGCGGCGGCGACCGTCTCGGCGCGGACGTCACCGAGGGCGCCGGCCCGGCCGGCGACGTAGAACGCCCAGCCGGAGATCCCGAGCAGCCGGGCCCGGCGCAGGGTGGTCGGGCAGCGGGTGTACGCGTCGCCGAGTTCGAGCACGACGGGCTTGCTGGCCGCGGCGACCTGTTCCGGCGTCATCCGCCCGCTCCCGGATCGACCCGTCCGTCCACAGGGGTCAGTCTGCCCCGCCGTCGCCCGCCTCGGCATCCCCCTCTTCGGCGTCGAGGGCCTCCACCGCCGCCTCGACCTCGCCGGCGCGGCGGCGGGCGGCGGTCACCGTCCGTTCCGCCCCGCGGCGGGCCAGCTTCGCCCGGCTCAGGTCCTGCTCGGCGACGGCCCGCCGCCGCTCCAGCTCGGCCAGCTCCGTCTCGATCGCGTCCAGGGTGGCGGCGCCGTCGCGCTCGGCCGCCGTCGCGTCGGCCAGCTCCGCCTCGGCCCGTTCCTGCTCGGTACGCGCCTTCGCCAGCTCCTTCTCCAGCGCCCGGCGTCGGCGGGCCCGGCCCGCGCGGGCGGCCCGCTCCGCCTGCTCGGCGCGGAGCGCGGCCCGGTCGACGCCGGCCCGCCGCTTGCCGGCCGGCTCCGGCCGGGGCTCCGGTTCCGGTTCCTCGCCGCCGGTCACCAGGCGCAGCTGCGGGCGGGGCACCTCGCCGAACCCGGCGTAGTGGGCGGCCCGCAGCAGCCGGCCGGAGCGGACCTGCTCGGCGACCTCGGTGTCGGAGAGCGCGGCGTTGAGGGTGCCCTCCACCTCGGCCAGCGGCAGCTTCCCGGCCGGCGGGGCCCCCTCGGCCTCGGCGGCCAGCTTGCGGACCTCGGCGACGAGCGCGCCGACCACCGCCCGCCGCTGGGCGGACAGCTCCCGCAGCCGGGGCCCGCGCAGCTCGCGCTGGGCGGACCGCAGCGCCTCGGCGAGCTGGGCGAGGTCGGCGACCAGCTCGGGGCGACGGATGGCCAGCAGGTTGACCAGCCAGGCGGCCACGGTGGGGCGGCGCAGCCGGGCGATCTCCCGCGCGGTCTTCGGGTCGCCGGCCCGGCGCGCCTCGGCGGCGGCCTCGTCGCGGATCGCGACGAACCGGTCCGGTGGGGTGGTGTAGAGCCGGTGCACCAGCTCTCGGGGCGGGCCGGGCATCGCCGTCAGGCGTCGATTCGCGTGCCCGGTTCGAGCCGGCGGTAGTCGACTTCGGAGAGCCGGGTGAAGTTGCTGTTCAGCACGCCGAGCCCGTTGTCGTTGAGCAACCCGTCGTGCAGCGCGTACGCCCGGCGCGGGGCGACCGCGCGGAGGAAGTCCAGCGACTCGGAGAACTTCGTCCACGGGGCGTGGATCGGCAGGAAGAGCGTGTCGACCTGCGTGTCCTCGGGGACCACCAGGGAGTCCCCGGGGTGGTAGACCACGTCGTCGAGCAGGTAGGCCAGGTTGTCCACCACCGGGATGTCGGGGTGGATCACGGCGTGCCGGCCGCCGTAGGCGCGCACCGGCACCCCGGCGGCCGTGAAGGACTGTCCGGGTTGGACCGGGTCGAGCGCCCCGGCCGCGTCGCCCAGGGTGCCGGCGAGCGAGGCCGGGCCGTGGATGGGGAACGGACGCCGGTCGAGCTGCCGGGTGACCGCCTCCACGTTCACGTGGTCGGGATGCTCGTGGGTGATCAGCACCGCGTCCGCCCCGTCGAGCGCCGCGGGCTCGCTGAACACGCCCGGGTCGATGACGAGCACTCCCCCGTCGTGCTCCACCCGGAGGCAGGAGTGGGCGTACTTGGTGATGTGCATCGTGACTCCAAGATTATCGAATCGTGATGTCCTGAGCGCAGTCTGCCGGAACCGGCGTGCTGGCGCGCCGCGTCTGACGTATCGCCCCGCACGGGGGCGACGACGAGGGGAGCCGGGATGGACGGACGGGAACGACGACGCCGGGGCGTACGGCTGACGGCTGCGGCGCTGGTCGCGCTGCTGGGGCTGGCCGCGTGCGGCGGCGGCGACTCCGGCGGGAGCAAGGACTCGGCCGCCAGCGCGCCGGAGGCGGCTACGGCGGACCGGGACCGGGCCGGCGGCGCGGCGGAGCAGACCGGCGGAAAGGCCGAGCAGGGCGGCGGCGCGGGCGCGCCGGACCTGCGGGTCGACCAGCGGTCCATCATCTACACCGGCACGATGCGGGTGGAGGTGGACGATGTGGACGCCGCCGCGCGGAGCGCGATCGCCACCGTGACGGCGGCCGGCGGCTTCGTCGGCGGTGACGAGCGGCGCAGCGCCGACGCCGACGCGCGGGCCGAGCTGGAGCTGCGGGTGCCCGCCGCCAAGTTCTACGGGGTCGTCGACGAGCTGGCGAAGCTGGGCCGGCAGCAGCGGCGGGAGATCCACACCGAGGACGTCACCGAGCAGGTGGTCGACCTGGACGCCCGGATCACCACCCAGCGCGCCCGGGTGGAGAGCGCCCGGCGGCTGCTGGCCCGGGCCACCTCGATCAGCGACCTGGTGTCGCTGGAGAACGAGCTGTCCCGCCGGGAGGCCGACCTGGCCTCCCTGGAGGCGAAGAAGGAGCGGCTGACCGATCTGGCCAGTCTGTCGACGATCACCGTGTCGCTGGTCGGGCCGGACGCGAGCACCGCCGACGAGGAGACCGAGGTCGGCTTCCTGGCCGGGCTGAAGGGCGGCTGGAAGGTCTTCCTGGCCTCGATGACGATCCTGCTGACCGTGCTGGGCGCGGTGCTGCCGTGGCTGGTGGCGCTCGGCGTACCGCTGGCGGTGTTGCTGGTGGCGCTGCGCCGGCGGCGTCGTCGCGCCGGCCCGCCGCCGGTGCGACCGGTGGGGCCGGGGGCGTCGCTGCCGCCTACCGCGCCGCCGCCAGTGCCCGCAGCGCGGTCTGAACCATGAGCCGCACGCCGACCGGGATGGCCCGTTCGTCGACGTCGAACGAGGCCCGGTGCAGGTCCACGTTCGGGCCGGAGCGGCCCACGCCGAGCCGGGCGAGCGCGCCGGGGACGTACTCCAGGTACCAGGAGAAGTCCTCGCCGCCCATGCTCTGCGGGGTCTCGGCGACGCCCTCCGGCCCGAGCGCGGCGGCGGTGGCGGCGGTCAGGACCTGGATGGCCCGCGAGTCGTTGCAGACCGGCGGACGGCCACGCAGGTATTCCAGGTCGACCGTGGCCCCGGTCGGCGCGATCACGTCGCGGACCACCTGACCCACGATCTTGGGGGCCAGTTCCCAGGTGTCGCGGTCCATCACCCGCAGGGTGCCGGAGGCGCACGCCTCCGAGGGGATGACGTTGTAACGGGTGCCGGCCGAGGCGTGGCCGAACACCAGCAGCAGCCCGCTGTTGGCCGGCACCCGGCGGCTGACCAGGGCCGGCACCTCGGTGATCAGGCGGCCCAGCGCGTCGACCAGGTCGACGGTCAGGTGCGGGCGGGCGGTGTGCCCGCCGGGGCCGGTCAGCCGGACGGTGACGTTGTCGGCGGCGGCGGTGATCGGGCCCACCCGCAGGCCGACCTTGCCGACCGGCTGGTTGGGGTCGCAGTGCAGCGCGAAGATCTGCACCACGTCGTCGAGGCCGCCGGCCTCGATGACCTCCAGCGAGCCGCAGGGCAGGATCTCCTCGGCCGGCTGGAAGATCAGCCGGACCCGGCCGGGCAGCTCGCCGAGGTCGGCGAGCTGGGCCAGCAGCATGCCGACGCCGAGCATGACGGTGGTATGCACGTCGTGGCCGCAGGCGTGGCAGACGCCGTCCACGGTGGAGCGGTAGGGCACGTCCTTCGAGTCGGTCAGCGGCAGCGCGTCGATGTCGGCGCGCAGCGCGACCACCGGACCGTCGGGGCGGCCGTCGATGTCGCAGATGACCCCGTTGCCCTTGGGGAGCAGGCGCGGGCGCAGCCCGGCCAGGGAGAGCTCCCGGGCGATCAGGGCGGCCGTCTCGAACTCCTCGCCGGAGAGCTCCGGGTGCGAGTGGAGGTGGCGACGGGTGGCGATCAGCCCGGGCACCCGGAGGGCGAGCAGGTGGTCCAGCTCGAACGGCAGGGGCTCGGACCCGGGCGGCGTCTCCGGCCAGGACGACGCCAGCTGGCTGCCGGTCGGCAGCGTCAACGCACTCGTCACGTCGAATTCTCGTTCGCTAGAGATGGATGGATCATCAGGAACAGCAGACAGCCTAGACCTCCGGCGGTGACGCTGCGCAACCTCGTTCCGGTAGTGATCGGGACGCACAGTGTCACGAATGCCCTGCTGAGAGCGCTCGTAGATCTGCGGGACAGCAGGTAGATCGCGGTCGAACGCCGTCATCTGCCCCACACCTCCTACAACGCGTAACCGACTCGGTCGTCACCAAATCGACGCCGATCTCGGGGCCGTCGTTCCGAATTGTCGCATTAGTCGGTCCGATGAACCGACACTCCGACAATTACCCGACCTGTCGGCGACGGGCCCCGAAGACGGTCACACAGCCGGGCACGGAACGACCGCACACCGTGTGCGTCCGAGTTCACCCGGTCGGGTTACCCCCAAACCCCTCCGGCACACGCCGCAGCCGGGTGGGCCGCGCCGCCCCGCCGAACGCGGGGGCCCCTCCGGCGGCGTCGCCGGGCCTGCTCCCGCGGTCTGCGTCGCCCGATCGGCGACGGAGCTGTCTCGACTGTAGCGCTCGGTCCGGCATGCGCCGCGAGCTGCGCAAACGTCCCGACCGACCGGCCCGTGGGGCACCGGAACGGCCGACGGCCGTCCGCCCCGCCGGCGTGGGCAGGGACGGACGGCCGTCGGCGTGGGCGGGGACGGACGGCCGTCGGCCGGAGCGGTCAGAAGCGGTCGGCGGGGCGGTAGAGCCCCCACACCTGGCGCAGCGTGCCGCAGACCTCGCCCACGGTGGCGCGGGCCCGCAGCGCCTCCTTCATCGGGTAGAGCACGTTCCCGGTGCCCTCGGCGGCGGCGCGCAACTCCGCGAGGGACCGCTCGACCGCGCCGGCGTCCCGCTCGGCGCGCAGCCGGGCCAGC
Organism: Micromonospora sp. URMC 106; assembly: GCF_051386395.1. Lineage (NCBI taxonomy): Bacteria > Bacillati > Actinomycetota > Actinomycetes > Micromonosporales > Micromonosporaceae > Micromonospora > Micromonospora sp. URMC 106. The sequence continues at coordinate 8,167 of NZ_JBPQTP010000016.1, read as the reverse complement.
CGCTCCGCCTGCGCCGCCTCGATCGCCGGGTCGACCCGCAGCGGCTCGTACGGCTCCTCCTCGTCGATGGCGAACCGGTTGAGGCCCACCACCACCCGCTCGCCGGAGTCGATCTCCTGCGCGATCCGGTACGCCGACTGTTCGATCTCCCGCTTCTGGAAGCCCGCCTCGATGGCGTCGACCGCCGACCCGTGGTCGAAGACCCGCTCCATCAGCTCGGTCGCCGCCGCCTCGATCTCGGCGGTCATCGCCTCCACCACGTACGAGCCGGCGAACGGGTCGACGGTGGCGGTCAGGTCGGTCTCGTACGCCAGCACCTGCTGGGTCCGCAGCGCCAGCCGGGCCGCCTTCTCGGTGGGCAGCGCGATGGCCTCGTCGAAGCTGTTGGTGTGCAGCGACTGGGTGCCGCCGAGCACCGCGCCGAGCCCCTGCACCGCCACCCGGACCAGGTTCACCTCGGGCTGCTGGGCGGTGAGCTGCACGCCCGCGGTCTGGGTGTGGAAGCGCAGCATCATCGACTTCGGGTCCTTGGCGCCGAAGTCGTCGCGCATCAGCCGGGCCCAGATCCGCCGGGCGGCCCGGAACTTCGCCACCTCCTCGAGCAGCGTGGTGCGGGCGACGAAGAAGAACGACAGCCGGGGCGCGAAGTCGTCCACGGCCAGCCCGGCCGCCAGCGCGGCCCGGACGTACTCGACGCCGTTGGCCAGGGTGAACGCGATCTCCTGCGCGGGCGTCGCGCCGGCCTCGGCCATGTGGTAGCCGGAGATGGAGATGGTGTTCCACTTCGGCACCTCCTTGCGGCAGTAGCCGAAGGTGTCGGCGACCAGCCGCAGCGAGGGCTTCGGCGGGAAGATGTACGTCCCCCGGGCGATGTACTCCTTGAGGATGTCGTTCTGGATCGTGCCGTTCAGGGCCGAGCCGGGGACGCCGTTCTCCTCGGCCACCAGCTGGTAGAGCAGGAGCAGCACGGAGCCGGGCGCGTTGATGGTCATCGAGGTCGAGACCTTGTCCAGCGGGATGCCGTCGAAGAGCAGCCGCATGTCGTCGATCGAGTCGATGGCCACCCCGACCTTGCCCACCTCGCCGTGCGCGATCGGGTCGTCGGAGTCGTAGCCCATCTGGGTCGGCAGGTCGAAGGCGACCGAGAGGCCCATCGTGCCGGCCCGCAACAACTGGTGGTACCGCGCGTTGGACTCGGTGGCGGTGCCGAAGCCGGCGTACTGGCGCATCGTCCACGGACGGGAGGTGTACATGGTGGGGTAGACCCCGCGCGTGTACGGGAACTCGCCCGGCCCGCCGAGTCGGGAGTCCAGGTCCTCGGGAAGGTCGGCCGCCGTGTAGACGCCCTTGATCGGGAAGCCGGACTCGCTTGACCGCCGTTCGCTCATTAGCGGATGGTAGGACGCGCGGCGGCGTCGGCGGGTGAGGGATACCGCACACCACGTCGCCGGAGATCGACGAGAGGTGAACTTTCGGGCACGTACTGTCGAGTTAGGGAAACGTCCGTCGCGTCGGCTTTCGCATCGGGCGTCGGAACCAGCAAGATAGGGGGGTTGTGTCCCAGCCCCCCTCGATTTCCCCCGGTGGCTTTTCTGTGACTCAGATCCCGACGTGGAGCGGCGGACCAGTCAGTCCCCCCAACGGACGCGCGACACCCGGCACGACCATCGGTGGTCGCTACTCGCTGCGTTCCGCGGTGGGCAACGGCGGCATGGGCACGGTCTGGCGTGCCACAGACACGCTCCTGCGGCGAGACGTCGCCGTCAAGGAGGTCGTCCTGCCCCCGGGGCTGGCCCCCAGCGACCGCGACGCCATGTACGAGCGCACCCTGCGCGAGGCCCGCGCGGCGGCCGCCATCCAGCACCCGGCCGTCGTCCAGGTCTACGACGTGGTCACCGAGGCCGGCCGGCCCTGGATCGTGATGGAGCTGCTCGACGCCCGCAGCCTCGCCGACATGGTGATCGAGGACGGGCCGGTCGCGCAGCGGGTGGTCGCCAAGATCGGCATCGCGCTGCTCGGCGCGCTGGAGGTGGCGCACGCGATCGGCGTGCTGCACCGCGACGTCAAGCCGGCCAACGTGCTGATCTGCGCCGACGGCCGCTGCGTGCTGACCGACTTCGGCGTGGCCCGGATGCCCACCGACGTGCAGCTCACCACCCCCGGCATGGTGCTGGGCTCGCCGCACTTCATCTCCCCCGAGCGGGCGATGGGCCAGGAGTTCGGCCCGCCGAGCGACCTCTTCTCGCTGGGCGTCACGCTCTACACGGCGGTGGAGGGGCGGCCCCCGTTCGACAAGGGCGACCCGATCGAGACCATGCACGCGGTGGTCGAGGACCCGCCCGCCCCGCCGCAGCGCAGCGGGCCGCTGACCCGGGTGCTGATGGGCCTGCTGGAGAAGGATCCGGCCCGCCGCCTCGACGTGCACACCGCCCGGGCCATGCTGCGCGAGCTGCTCGCCGGCCCGCTGACCAGCAACGCCGCCGCGGTGAACTCGGTGACCGACCCGTACTCGGTCGTCCCGGTGCAGCGGCCGGTGCCGGCCCCGCCGGCCGCCCAGCCGGAGCAGCCGAAGCCGAGCGGGCAGATCGGCGGGCGGGCGATGCTCGGCCCCGACGAGTCGCTCACCGACCGCCTGGCCGCGCTGCGCCGGGGCGAGCGCCCGGCCCCGGCCGCCCTCCCCGCCGGCTCCGCCGCCACGGAGGACACCAGCGCCGACGCGCTGGCCGGGCCGCTGCACACCCCCACCGGGGCGATGCCGGCCCCGGGCGCGACCGCGCCGGCCGGCCGCACCTACGGCGGCCCCGAGGCCACCCCGCACGCCGGCGCGGCCGACGCCACCCAGCAGCTACGGACCAACGCGGCCGGCCTGGTCGGCTTCGGCGGCCAGCCGGACACCACCCAGCGGATGGCAGCCGGCGCGCCCGTCTTCGGCAGCCCGCCGCCCGAGGCCACCCAGCAGCTCGGCGGGACCTACGGCGGCGGCCAGTGGTCGGTACCCGGCACCGGCCAGCCCTGGACCTCCCCGGCCACCGCGCCGGGCGCGGGCGACGCCGGCGGCGGGCTCCCCGGTCGCGTGCGCGCCGTCGGCGGCCAGTTCGTCGGCACGGTCAAGGGCTGGCCCCGCAAGGTCCAGCTCGCCGCCGCCGGTGGCCTGGCCGTGGTGCTGCTGATCGGGGCGATCGTCCTGTTCACCGGCGGCGACGACGCGGCGCCGACCGTTCCGCAGGCCGCCCCGACCTCGGCGGCCCCGGCCGGGGTGCCCGAGATGAAGGAGCACTCCGGCAAGGGCGTGCGGGTCATGGTGCCGCAGGGCTGGGAGCGCAAGAGCGCCGGCGACTGGGTCGACTACGTCGACCCGCAGGACGAGGGCCGCAAGGTGCGGATCCTGGTGGAGAACTTCCGCACCACCTCGATCCGCTGGGCGGAGGTCGCCGAGGAGGGCCTCAAGACCCGGTCGAAGTCGTGCGTCAAGCCGTACGCCCAGCTCGCCATGAACGAGGTGGAGTGGGTCGGCAAGCCGGCGGCCGAGTTCGAGTACACCTGCGGCGAGGGCGAGACCAAGCGGCACGGCGTGTGGCGCGGCGTGGTCCACGAGGGCAAGGCCTACTCGTTCTACCTCACCTCGACCGACGCGAAGTTCGACGAGAGCAAGCCGATCTTCGACGAGATGGTCAAGTCGTTCCAACTCACCGACGCCGGCTGATCGCAGGGGAAGAAGAAGCGGTGATCCGCCGGCGTGCTATCAAGAGGCATGCCGGCGGAAACCACTGACATCGACGACATTCGCGAGCAAGCCCGGCGCTGGCTCGACGACGACCCCGACCCGGCCAGCCGGGAGGAACTGCGGGCGGTGCTCGACCGCCTGCCGGCGAGCGCCCCGGAGCTGGCCGACCGGTTCGCCGGCCCGCTGACCTTCGGCACCGCCGGGCTGCGCGGCCCGCTGCGCGCGGGCCCCAACGGGATGAACCTCGCGGTGGTCACCCAGGCCGCCGCCGGGCTCGTCGCCTGGCTCGCGGCCCAGGGCGGCTCCGGCCCGCTGGTGATCGGGTACGACGCCCGGCGCGGCTCCCGGCAGTTCGCCGAGCGGACCGCGCAGGTCGCCACCGGCGCGGGACGCGCCGCGCTGCTGCTCCCCCGCCCGCTGCCCACCCCGGTGCTCGCGTACGCGGTACGGCGCCTCGGGGCGGTCGCCGGGGTGATGGTGACCGCCAGCCACAACCCGCCGCAGGACAACGGCTACAAGGTCTACCTCGGCGCGGAGCTGGGCGGGGCGCTCGGGGCGGGCGCGCAGATCGTGCCGCCGGCCGACGCCGGCATCGAGACAGCGATCCGCGCGGTCGGCCCGCTGGCCGAGGTGCCGCTCGGTCCCGCCGGGCAGGTCCTCGGCGACGACCTCGTCGCCTCCTACGTCGAGCGGGCCACCGCCGTGATCGACCCGGACGGGCCGCGCGACCTGGCCGTGGCGTACACGCCGCTGCACGGGGTGGGGGCGGCGGTGCTCACGGCGGCCTTCGCCCGGGCCGGCTTCCCGGTGCCCGGGGTGGTGCCCGAGCAGGCCGAGCCGGACCCGGCGTTCCCGACCGTCTCCTTCCCCAACCCGGAGGAGCCGGGCGCGGTGGACCGGCTGATCGCCATCGCCGAGTCGACCGGCGCGGACATCGCCATCGCCAACGACCCCGACGCGGACCGCTGCGCGGTGGTGGTCCGGGACACCGGCCGGGCGGCGAGCGACCGCGGCGAGGTCGCCGGCCCCGCGGCGTCGGACGCCGACCGCCCCGGCTGGCGGATGCTGCGCGGCGACGAGGTGGGCGTGCTGCTGGCCGACCACCTCATGCGGCGCGGTGTCGAGGGCCTCTACGCCACCACGATCGTGTCGTCGTCCCTGCTGCGGGCCATGTGCGCCGCCCGGAGCCTGCCCTACGACGAGACGCTGACCGGGTTCAAGTGGATCGTGCGGGCCGGCGGCGGGGCCGAGCCGCTGGTCTTCGGCTACGAGGAGGCGCTCGGCTACTGCGTCGCCCCGGAGCACGTCCGCGACAAGGACGGCATCACCGCCGCGCTGACCGTCGCCGAGCTGGCCGCCGGGCTGAAGACGCAGGGCCGCACGCTGACCGACCGGCTGGACGAGCTGGCCGCCGAGTTCGGCGTGCACCACACCGACCAGCTCTCGGTGCGGGTGGACGACCTGCGGGTGATCGCCGACGCGATGGCCCGGATCCGCGCCGCGACCCCGACCGTGCTGCTCGGCCACCCGGTCACGCAGGCGCAGGACCTGCTCCCCGAGGCGGACGTGGTGATCCTGCGCACCGAGGCCGCCCGGGTGGTCATCCGGCCGTCCGGCACCGAGCCGAAGCTCAAGGCGTACCTGGAGGTGGTGGAGCCGGTGGCGGACGGCGACGTCGCCGCGGCCCGCACCCGGGCGCAGGCGGCGGTCGCCGCCCTCCGCACCGAGATCTCCGCCGCCCTCGCGCTCTGAGACCCGCCCCGCCCCACCACGTCGACCGTGAGGCCGGCCGCCGGAACGCTCTCCGGGGCGGCGACCCCACGGTCGACGGGTGGACGGGGCCGGGGGTCAGCGGCGAGGGCCGAGGGCGGCGTCCACGGCGCGGCCCAGGGCGGCGACGACGAGGCCCACCGAGGGGCGGACGACCGAGTCGTCGAGGCTGACGTTGCCGGAGAAGCCGGCGCCGCCGGCGATCTCCTCCAGCCGGCGACGGGCGTCGCGGGCGGCATCGCCGCTCAGGCCGAGGGCCGGTTCCATCCGCAGCACCGCGACCAGGGTCGCCAGGGCGGCGGTCCGCTCGTCGGGGAGCTGACCGTCGGCCAGCGCCTCGGCCAGCCGGCGCCGGGTGTCCGCCTCCACGTCGGGATTCACGGTCGGGTAGCGGTGCACGTGGATGAAGCCCAGCTCGGTCTCGTCCACGTCCCGCACGACGCCCTCGGCGCACAGGTCGCCGAGGATCCTGTCCCGCAGGCCGTGCCGCAGCCGCTGCACCCAGGACGACGGGCTGTGCGGCGTGTCCTCGGCGATGCGGGCGAGTACCCCGTCGACGAGCGGCTCGCCGGTGGGCGTCGGGTCGACCACCGCCAGGGATCCGTCGGAATACACGATCCGTCCGGCCAGGGCCAGCTCGATCAGCACCGCGGCGGCCATCCCCAGGTCGAGGCTGATCCGCGGCATGGTCGCCTTGCCGGTCTCGTCGTCGTACGCGAGGAGAAGCAGCTCTTCGGCGAGCGCAACACCAGTCATGGGCGGAGACGCTAGCGGGTGCGCGCATTCCGCGCAGCAACTGCGCGCCGACGACTCGCCGCCGCGGCCGCGCGCCTCGCCGTCGCCGCAGGCCGGGGGCGGCCGGTCAGCCCACCGTGTCGGTGCGCCGGGCGTCGAGCAGGAGCGCGTAGTGCAGCACGCGACGCTTCGGGGCCGTCTCCAGGTATTCGTGCGCGAGCAGTTCACCGGTCGACGGGTGGAAGACCAGCAGCATCTGCGCCCGCTCCGGGTACTCCCCCGTCGGTGGGACGAGGTCGGCGGTGACGGCCACGCCCTGGCGGCCGGCCCGGTCGACGACCCGGCCACGCCACACGAAGCCGGGCTTCTCCGCCAGGATGGTGAGGAGGTCGGCCCGGGTCCGCTTCGGCACCAGGTAGCTGCTGTAGAGCTGGTACGTGGGCTTGGCCAGCTCGCCCGCCGGCTTCTCGGCCCCGAGCCAGCGCGCGAGTTCCGCCCGGTCTGCCGGCAACGGCCTGCTCTCCGGCTCGCGCGGGATCTCCTGGATCCCTTGCCGCGGGGGGGTGGCCGAGGGGTTGGCAGCGGGCGTCTGCGGCCGCGTGGACCAGTATTCCCGGGACGCCGCGTCGGGGAACTCGACACCCAGAGTCTTGTCGTCCTGCCAGCGGCGGCCGTCGTCCGCCGCCCAGTGGCGGCGTTCCTCCACGAAGCTCATCGTGTGGCCCTCGGGCGACGACATCGCCGCGCCGCCCCAGGACTTGGTGTGGTGGTAGGAGTAGCGGCCACCGGTCGTGTCCTGCGGGCCGTCGACCAGGCGGGCGGCGAGCGCCCGCAGGTGCCGCCCGGCCGGCTCACCCTCGACGACCTCGTAGGCCACCGGAACGAGCACGGTCCCGGCGACCGGCTGCGCGGGCACCGCACCGGTGGGCGCCCCGTCCCGGAGCACCTGCGCCACCCCGGCGGAGCCGAGCACGGCCAGCGCGGCGGCCGCGCCGACGAGCATGGTGCGGCGGGGCGCGCCCCGCCGCGCCGGCCCGGCCGGGATCGCGGTCGCGTCCTCCGCGCGGAGGATCAGGTCGTGGGCGGTGAGGGGCGACGGAGGTACGACGGCGTGGCGCGCCGGGTCGGCCGGGCCCAGGAGCTCCCGGACCTGCTGCTTGGTGTGCATGCTGCTGCTCCTCTCAGACATGGGCGGACGCCGGCCGGGCGCCGCGGGCGGGGGTGGGGGTGGCCAGGGCGGAGCGCAGTCGGCGCCGGGCCCGGTAGAGCCGCACGGCGGCGGCGGACCGGGTGCAGCCCAGGACGACGGCGGCGTCGCCGACGCTCAGGTCCTCCCAGCCGACCAGCCGGAGGATCTCCTGGTCGGCTTCGGGCAGCGTGCGCAGCGCCCGGTGCAGGTCGAGCACCGGCGCGACGGCGTCGGGTCCGACGATTCGTGCCGGTACGTGGTCCGCCTCGGCGAGCGGAAGCAGGCTCGGACCGCCACGCCGGGACCGCCACCGGTTCGCCACGACGTGCCGCGCGACGGCGTAGAGCCACGGCAGGGCGCGTTCGGGCACCTCGCCGCGCCGCCGCCAGACGACGACGAACACGTCCTGGGCGAGTTCGGCCGCCGCGTCGGCATCGGGAAGCCGACGCATGCCATACCTGACGATGTCCGGGTAGTGCGCGGCGTAGAGGCTGGTGAACCAGCCCTCGCCCCGCTCACCCACGGGTTTCATCTATCGATCTCCCGACCGCAGTTCCTGACAGGGACACCACGTATGTGTCGCGGGCGGGGCGGATCGTTACCGGCGGCCGGGGCGGAACCCAACGGCCGGGGCGGAAACTGGCCGGCCGGGGCGGGACGGCCTGTCGGCCGAGCGGACCGTCGTGGCGGTCGGGTGGAAGTCACCGGCCGGGGCGGGACGTGGCCTGCCGGCCGGGGCCGCCCGCCCC